>NZ_JACEGK010000157.1:0-14426 GCF_056859195.1 Streptomyces sp. NH27 | reverse complement strand
ACCTCGACGTCGTTGTGCACCTTGGCGGTCAGGGCGGAAGCGTCGCTGACCGACGGAGCGCTGCCGCCGCCGCTGATGGCCTGCGCCACGTCGAACGGGATGACGTACGCCACGGTGCTGTAGTCCGCCCACACGCAGACCGTCGTGTGGAGGGTGAGGCTCTGGCCGGACTCCTTGTCCGTCTCCGTGAGCGTCTGGCACTTCATGATCGCGTCGCTCTTCATGCCGGACGGCTTGACGGACTGCGGGCTGCCGGAGGTCTCGATCTTCTCCTCCCCGGTGCCCTCCTTGAGCATCGCGAACATGCCGTCGACGACCTTGCCCGGGTCCTTGACCGTGCCGTAGACACCGGCGAACGACAGCATCTTGCCGGACGTGGCCGAAGTGCCCTCCTTGTAGGTCGCGGCGACCCGGGTCGGGTCGCTGACGCCCAGCGCCTTGATCTTGGCGAGGTCGTCGTCGTTGAAGCCGTCGCTGTCCGAGTCGTCGCCCTTGGCGTAGTCGCCCGCCACCGTGTCCGGCGTGGTCAGGGTGTACTTCTTGCCGTCGTCGTGCAGGGACGAGGAGCCGCTGCTGCCGCCCTTGGTGGCGAAGTAGACGCCGCCGGCGACCACGACCAGCGCGACCACGACACCGATGATGATGCCGTTGCGCTTGCCGCTGCCGCCGGACTGGGGCGGTTGGGGGTAGCCGTAACCCTGCTGGGGCTGCTGGCCGTACGGCGGCTGCTGGCCGTAGCCGGGCTGCTGCGGGGGCTGGCCGTATGCCGGCTGGCCGCCGTAGGGCGGGGCGGGGGGCGGAGCCTGCTGCGGGTAGCCATACCCGGGCTGGGGCGGCTGCTGGCCGTAACCGCCCTGCTGCGGCGGCTGTTGCGGCTGGCCGTAGCCGCCACCCTGCTGCGGCGGCGGGCCGGGCTGCGGTTGGCCGTAGCCGCCACCTTGGGGTTGATTGCCGTACGGGTTCGGCGGCGGCTGGTTGTAGCTCATGGTTTCGTCCCCTCCGTTAACGAGTCCACTCATCCTCCCGGATGACATGCTCGCTTCCGAATCCGGGGGCGTGACCGGCCGCCATCCTCCCGCGGCTGAATCCGGGTGCGGCATCAGGAGCGCAACCGGTTCGTCACAGGACTGTGGACAACCCGCCCTGTGGATAACCCGTCGGGAGTGAAGCCGCGGGGCCACTAGAATCGGGACCGTGACCGACAACACTCATCCGCGCCCCGACAGCGGGCAGCACAGCGACCCCCATCTGCCGACCCAGTACACGCCGGCCGAGGTAGAGGGGCCGCTGTACGAGCGGTGGGTAGAGCGCGGGTACTTCGAAGCCGACACGAAGAGCGACAAGCCGCCGTACACCATCGTCATCCCGCCGCCGAACGTCACGGGCACCCTCCACCTCGGACACGCCTTCCAGCACACGCTGATGGACGCCCTCACCCGCCGCAAGCGCATGCAGGGCTACGAAGCGCTGTGGCTGCCCGGCATGGACCACGCAGGCATCGCCACCCAGAACAAGGTCGAGCAGCAGCTCGCCGAGGAGGGCAAGTCCCGACACGACGTGGGCCGCGAGGAGTTCGTCGCGCGCACCTGGCGGTGGAAGGAGGAGTACGGCGGCCGCATCCTCGGCCAGATGCGCCGGCTCGGCGACGGCGTCGACTGGTCCCGCGAGCGCTTCACCATGGACGAGGGCCTGTCCAAGGCCGTCCAGACCATCTTCAAGAAGCTCTACGACGACGAGTTGATCTACCGCGCCGAGCGGATCATCAACTGGTGTCCGCGCTGCATGACCGCCATCTCCGACATCGAGGTGGACTACCAGGACGACGGCGGCGAGCTGGTCTCGCTGCGCTACGGCGACGGCGAGGACAGCGTCGTGGTCGCCACCACCCGGGTCGAGACGATGCTCGGCGACACCGCCGTCGCCGTCCACCCCGACGACGCGCGGTACGCCCACCTGGTCGGCCGGCGGATCAAGCTGCCGCTCACCGACCGCACCATCCCGGTGGTCGCCGACGCCCACGTCGACCCGGAGTTCGGCACCGGCGCGGTCAAGGTGACCCCGGCCCACGACCCGAACGACTTCGCGATCGGCCAGCGGCACGGCCTGGAGTCCCTGACGATCATGGACGAGCGGGCGGTCATCACCGCGCCCGGCCCGTTCGAGGGACTGGACCGCTTCGAGGCCCGCGCGGCGATCGTCGAGGCACTGCGCGAGCAGGGCCGGGTCGTCGCGGAGAAGCGTCCGTACGTCCACTCGGTCGGCCACTGCTCCCGGTGCAAGACCACCGTCGAGCCGCGGCTGTCGCTCCAGTGGTGGGTCAAGGTCGAGCCGCTGGCCCGCGCGGCGGGTGACGCGGTCCGCGACGGCCGGGTGAAGATCCACCCGCCGGAGATGGAGAAGCGGTACTTCGACTGGGTCGACAACATGCACGACTGGTGCATCTCACGGCAGTTGTGGTGGGGCCACCGCATCCCGGTCTGGTACGGGCCGAACGGCGAGCAGATCTGCGTCGGGCCCGACGAGACGGCGCCTTCCGGCGAGGGCTGGACCCAGGACGCCGATGTCCTGGACACCTGGTTCTCCTCCGCACTGTGGCCCTTCTCCACCCTGGGCTGGCCCGAACAGACCCCGGACCTGGCGAAGTTCTACCCGACCGACGTGCTGCTCACCGGCCACGACATCATCTTCTTCTGGGTCGCCCGGATGATGATGTTCGGCCTGTACGCCATGGAGGACGTCCCGCCGTTCCACACCATCGCGCTGACCGGCCTGGTCCGCGACGAGTTCGGCAAGAAGATGTCCAAGTCGAACCCCAACTCGGTGGACCCGCTGACCTGGATGGACGCCTACGGCTCGGACGCGGTCCGCTTCACCCTGGCCACCGGCGCCAACCCGGGCGCGGACGTGCCGATCGGCGAGGACTGGGTCAAGGCGTCCCGGAACTTCGCCAACAAGGTCTGGAACGCCACCCGGTTCGCCCTGATGAACGGTGCCACCGTCGAGGGCCCGCTGCCCGCGCCCGAGGAGATGTCCGCGGCCGACCGCTGGGTGCTCTCCCGGCTGAACACGGTGGTCGCCGAGGTCGACGCGCTCTACGACGACTACCAGTTCGCGAAACTCTCCGACGCGCTCTACCACTTCGCGTGGGACGAGGTCTTCGACTGGTACGTCGAGCTGTCCAAGACCACCTTCCTCAAGGGCGGCGCCCCGGCGAAGGTCTCCAGCCGGGTGCTCGGCGAGGTGCTGGACGTCACGCTGCGGCTGCTGCACCCGATCGTGCCGTTCGTCACCGAGACGCTGTGGACCACCCTCACCGGTGAGGAGACCGTGGTCACCGCGGACTGGCCGAAGGACAGCGGCTTCCGTGACGCGGCCGCCGAGGCGGAGATCGCCGAGGTGCAGCGGCTGGTCACCGAGGTCCGCCGGTTCCGCAGCGACCAGGGCCTCCAGCCCGGCCAGAAGGTCCCGGCCGAGCTGTCGCTCGACGGCACCTTGCTGCCGCCCCACGAGGACGCCATCCGGCAGCTTCTGCGGCTCCAGCCGGCCGGCGACGGCTTCCACGCCACCGCCACCCTGCCGGTCGGCGCGGCGCGGGTCGCCCTCGACCTGTCCGGGACCATCGACGTGGCCGCGGAACGCAAGCGGCTCGCCAAGGACCTCGCCACCGCCGAGAAGGAGAAGCAGCAGGCGGAGCGGAAGCTCGGGAACGAAGCGTTCCTCGGGAAGGCGCCGGAGAAGGTGGTCGAGGGCATCCGCACCCGGCTGGCCGCCGCCGACGAGGACATCGCCCGGATCACCGCGCAGCTCGCCGCCCTGCCGGCGGCGTAGCGACCGCACGGCACCCCTCGGGTGCGGCGCAGGCCCGGGCCTTTCGGCCCGGGCCTGTTCCGTAGACTGATAGCTGTGAGCGAGCACGGGCAGGACGACGATTTCCCGGACGACGGCTTCAGCGACGCCGCCGACCGGGCCGCGGACGAGGTCGACTACGACGCCGCGCACCAGGCCACCGACGAGGACGACTCGGACGACGGCGAGGGCGGTGGGCCGCGCGAGGCGGACATGGCCCTCATCGAGGCCGGCAGCCGTACGCTGCGCACCCAGGTCACCCCGCCCGCCCCGGAGGACGACGTACCGGCCCGGCCCGCCGACCCCGAGCTGGACCGGCAACTGCGCGAGGTCGAGGACGAGCTGCTGGGCCGCTGGCCCGAGACGAAGCTCGACCCGTCGCTCGATCGGATGACCGCGCTGATGGACGTGCTCGGCCAGCCGCAGCGCTCCTACCCGGCGATCCACATCACCGGCACCAACGGGAAGACCTCCACCGCGCGGATGATCGAGCGGCTGCTGCTCGCCTTCGAGCTGCGCACCGGCCGCTACACCAGCCCGCATGTGCAGTCCATGACCGAGCGGATCAGCCTGGACGGCGCCCCGATCTCCGCGGAGCGCTTCGTCGAGGTCTACCGAGACATCCAGCCGTACGTCGACATGGTCGACGGCTTCCAGCCGCACCGGATGTCCTTCTTCGAGGTGCTCACCGGCATGGCGTACGCGGCCTTCGCGGACGCGCCGATCGACGTCGCGGTGGTCGAGGTCGGCATGGGCGGCAGCTGGGACGCCACCAACGTGGTGGACGCCGCCGTGGCCGTGGTCTCCCCGATCTCGCTGGACCACACCGAGCGGCTGGGCGGCACGCCCGGTGAGATCGCCGTCGAGAAGGGCGGCATCATCAAGAAGGACGCCACCGCGGTCCTCGCCCAGCAGCCGCCGGACGCGGCGCGCGAACTGCTGCGGCGATCCGCCGAGATGGACGCGACCGTCGCCCGCGAGGGCGAGGAGTTCGGCGTGCTGCACCGCGAAGTGGCTATCGGTGGGCAGCTGTTGACGCTGCGCGGCCTCGGCGGAGAGTACGAACAGGTCTTCCTCCCGCTGCACGGCGAGCACCAGGCGCACAACGCGGCCCTGGCGCTGGCCGCGGTGGAGGCGTTCTTCGGTATCGGCAGCGTGCACCAGCGCACCCTCGACCTGGACACCGTGCGCGGCGCGTTCGCGGCGGTCACCTCGCCCGGCCGGCTGGAGGTGGTCCGGCGCAGCCCCACCGTGGTGCTGGACGCCGCGCACAACCCGGCCGGCGCGCGGGTCACCGCGGCCGCGATCAGCGAGGTGTTCGGCTTCAGCCACCTGGTCGGCGTGGTCGGGCCGAGCGGCGACAAGGACGTACGCGGGCTGCTGGAGGCGTTCGAGCCGGTCTTCTCGGAGGTCGTGGTCACCCGCAACTCCACCTCCCGGGCGATGGACGTGGACGCGCTGGCGGCGCTGGCGGTGGAGGTGTTCGGCGAGGACCGGGTGCAGGTCGAACCGCGCCTCGACGACGCGTTGGAGGCCGCGGTGACCCTCGCCGAGGAAGAGGGCGAGTACTCCGGCGCAGGGGTGCTGGTCACCGGTTCGGTCATCACGGTCGGCCAGGCCCGCCTGTTGCTGGCCCGCCGGTAGGGCGGCCCGGATGCGGATGCGGATGCGGATGCGGACACGGAGCCGTACGCACACGCGGACCTGCCCGCGGATACGAACCCACCCGCGCACGCGGGCTCAGATGGAATCCAGAGGGAAGGGGGCCCGGGTATGCGGACCCTGTGTTCGAGCACGCTGATCGGCGAGTTCTTCGTGATCGGCTTCGCCGGGCTGGTCGCGATGAAGCATCCCGACCTGTCGATGGGCGCCGTGTGGTCGGTGTGCGGCATCGCGATGGTGCTGTGCGTACTGCTGTGCGGCGTGGTCACCCGCCCTTGGGCGGTCGTGGTCGGCTGGGCGCTCCAGATCGGGCTGATCGCCAGCGGCTTCGTGGTCGGTACGATGTTCGTGCTCGGCGTGATCTTCGCCGCCCTGTGGTGGGCGTCGATCCATTTCGGGCGCAAGGTCGACGAGATCAGGGCCCGGCACGCGACACAAGCCGCCTGACAACCGACCGGCACGTGCCTTGTAGGCTCGTCGTCACATTCGATTGTCATACCAATCAGGAGCCGCCCCGTGTCCCAGCGCACCCTTGTCCTCCTCAAGCCGGACGCCGTTCGCCGCGGTCTGGTCGGCGAGATCCTGGGCCGGATCGAGCGCAAGGCCGGCTGGTCCGTCAACGCGCTGGAACTGCGCACCCTGGACCGCGGCACGCTGGAGCAGCACTACGCCGAGCACGTCGGACGGCCGTTCTACGAGCCGCTGGTGGAGTTCATGGCGTCCGGCCCGTCGGTGGCCCTGGTGGTCGAGGGCGAGCGGGTGATCGAGGGGGTGCGCGCGCTGGCCGGCCCGACCGACCCGATCGCGGCCGCACCCGGCTCCATCCGGGGGGACTTCGGCACCGTCACCCGTGAGAACCTGGTGCACGCCTCGGACTCCGAGGAGTCCGCCGAACGCGAGATCAAGCTCTTCTTCCCCACCTTGGCGTAACGCGGCAGCGACGCGTATGGTCCCGTGGGTCGGCGCGACCACGGTCCGACTGCCGCTGTGGCTGCGTCTGTTCCGGCAGGTGCCAGGGCCGAACGGGAACCAAACACTCCGACACGGCGTCACCATTACTGAGGTCCGCTGTGTGTTCTGATGACAATGGGCGTCGGAACCCTGACGCCGCGCCCAGCCCGGCGCGACTACCATGGAACCTCCGCCCACGCTCGGGAAGGCCAGACGTATCCACATGGCGAACAACATGTCGTTCATCGGCCGTGACATGGCTGTCGACCTCGGGACCGCCAACACGCTGGTGTACGTCAGGGGCCGCGGGATCGTCCTGAACGAGCCGTCGGTCGTCGCGGTCAACACCAACACCGGCGGCATCCTCGCGGTCGGTGCCGAGGCGAAGAAGATGATCGGCCGCACCCCCGGCAACATCGTCGCGGTACGCCCCCTGAAGGACGGCGTCATCGCCGACTTCGAGATCACCGAGCGCATGCTGCGCTACTTCATCCTCAAGATCCACCGCCGCCGCTACATGGTTCGCCCGCGGGTCGTGGTGTGCGTGCCGTCCGGCATCACCGGCGTGGAGCGCCGCGCCGTGATCGAGGCCGCCACCCAGGCCGGCGCCCGTACCGTGCACATCATCGAGGAGCCGATGGCCGCCGCGATCGGCGCCGGGCTGCCGGTGCACGAGGCCACCGGCAACATGGTGGTGGACATCGGCGGCGGCACCACCGAGGTCGCGGTGATCAGCCTCGGCGGCATCGTCACCGCCCAGTCCATCCGGGTGGCCGGCGACGAGCTGGACAACGCGATCATCCAGCACATCAAGAAGGAGTACAGCCTGCTGCTCGGCGAGCGCACCTCCGAGCAGATCAAACTGACCATCGGCTCCGCGTTCGCCGCCGAGAAGGATGACGAACACACCGAGATCCGCGGCCGGGACCTGGTCAGCGGACTCCCCAAGACCGTGGTGATCTCCGCGGCCGAGGTGCGCAAGGCCATCGAGGAACCGGTGAACGCGATCGTCGACGCGGTGAAGACCACGCTCGACAAGTGCCCGCCGGAGCTGTCCGGCGACATCATGGACCGCGGCATCGTGCTGGCCGGCGGTGGCGCGCTGCTGCGCGGCCTGGACGAGCGGCTGCGGCACGAGACGGGCATGCCCATCCACATCGCCGAGTCCCCGCTGGACTGCGTGGCGCTCGGCGCGGGCAAGTGCGTGGAGGAGTTCGAGGCGCTTCAGCAGGTCCTCGACGCGGCCCCGCGCAGATGACGCAGAAGACGAACCGCCCCACCCGGCGCAGGCGCTGTCACGACCGCGGCACCGGATGCGGGCGCAACCCAGCACAGTAGCTCCGACCGGCCGCGGCCCCAGCGGCGGCGGGTCCGATGAGGAAGGCACGGACTGGCGCCCGTGAGGGACACAAAGGAGAGCCGGCTGCTGCTGGTACTGCTGGTGGTGGTGGCGCTCGCGCTGATCACCGTGGACATCCGGGGCGGTGAGAACTCACCGCTCGACCGGCCGCGGCGGGCGGCCCAGTCCGCCTTCGGCCCGGTGGAGAACGCGGTGTCCGGCGTCGTCGACCCGGTGGGCAACGCCGTGGACGCGGTTCGGGACTCCGGCCACGACAGCAGCACCATCAAGCGGCTGCAACGCGAGAACACCCAGCTCAAGCAGCAACTCGGCAGCAACGACACCACCCGCGCCCGCGCCCAGGAGTTGGACAAGCTCCTCAAGGTCGCCGGCGCCGGGCAGTACACCGTCAAGGGCGCCCAGGTCATCGCGATAGGAGCGGCCCAGGGCTTCTCCTGGACGGTCACCATCGACTCCGGCAGCAACGACGGCCTCAAGCGCGACATGACGGTGATCAACGGCGACGGGCTCGTCGGCCGGGTCACCACCGTCGGGCACTCCACCTCCACGGTCCTGCTCGCCAACGACCCGGACTTCACCGTCGGCACCCGGCTGGAGGGCAACCAGGAGATCGGCTTCGCCACCGGCCAGGGCAACCGGCCGATGCGGGACCAACTCCTCGACGGCAAGGCCGACGTGCACAAGGGCGACCGGGTGGTCACCTTCGGCTCCGAGGCGGACAAGCCGTTCGTGCCGGGCGTCCCGGTCGGCAAGGTGGTCAGCGTCGAGCCGTCCGCGGGCAACCTCACCAAGACCGTCGAGGTGCAGCCCTTCGTCGGCTTCACCAAGCTGGACGTGGTCGGCGTGGTCGTGGTCGGCCCGCGCACCGACCCGCGCGACAGCGTGCTGCCGCCGCGGCCCACCCCGCCGCACACCGCGAAGCCCAAGGCGAAGAACTCCCCGAAGCCAGGCGACAACCAGAGCCCCGGAAACTCCGACAACCCGAGCCCCGGCAGCTCCGGCACCGCGCTTCCCCCGGGCACCAAGCCCACCAATCCGTCCACCACCAACGGGGAGTGAGCCATGCGCCTGAACCGGATCGTGCTCTCCACCGTCCTGGTGGTGATCGCCCTGGTCGCCCAGGTCAGCGTGCTGGCCCGGCTGCACCTGCCCGGTGCGGTCCCGGACCTGCTGCTGCTGACGGTGCTCGGCCTGGCCCTCACCTACGGCCACGTCGGCGGCTGCCTGATCGGCTTCTTCGCCGGACTGCTCGCCGACATCGCGCCCCCCGCGGACCACGCGGTCGGCCGCTACGCCCTGGTGCTGTGCGTGATCGGCTACGCGGCCGGCCTCGCCAAACCCGAAAGCGGCCAACTGCGCACCGCCGCCGGCCCGATGCTGGTGGTCATCGGCGCCGCCATCGCCACCACGCTGCTCTACGCGGGCGTCGGCGGCCTGGTCGGTGACACCGCGGGCGCGCACGTCGGCCTGGCCAAGCTGGTGTTCACCGCGACCCTCTACGACCTGCTGCTGGCGCCGTTCGTGGTCCCGCTCATCATGACGCTGGCCCGCCGCTTCGACCGGGACCCGCTCGCCGACGACTCCGCGGGCAGCGGGTTCGGTGGCGGCTTCGGCGGCGGTTCCGGCGGGCGCTTCCGGCCGCGCGGCCGGTCCCGCACCAAGGCGGGCGCCGGCATCACCCCCCAGCGGGGTCTGTTCGGCCGCGCGAGGTTCAGCGGCAGCCCGTTGGCAAGGGGAGCACGGCGATGACGGCGAACGACGCGCGTGAGGCAGCCGGGCGGCAGACGACGACGATGCGTGCGGTCTCGTGCCGAGCGCGCGGAGAAGTGAGCGATTGAGATGAGCAACATCCCGGAGACCGGGCGGACCTCGCGGGTCACGATCCGGCTGGTCATCCTCCAGGTGCTGGTCGTCTCGCTGCTGCTCACCCTCGGCGGCCGACTGTGGTACCTGCAGATCCGCAACGGCCAGGAGTACGACGCGAAGGCGAACAGCAACCACTTCCAGCAGGTCGTCACGCCCGCCGTGCGCGGTTCGATCCTCGACGACCGGGGCGTGCCGATCGCCAACAACCAGACCCTGCTGGTGGTCTCCGCCAACCGCACCGACCTGCTCCAGCAGCCCGACGACGGCAAGGCCGTACTGACCCGGCTGGCCGACGTACTCGGCATCAAGCCCCAGGACGCGATGGACAAGGTGCGGCTCTGCGACGCGCAGACCCCGCGCCCGTGCTGGAACGGTTCGCCCTACCAGCCGATCCCGATCACCGACAAGGCCACCACCCACCAGGCCCTCCAGATCATGGAGCGCCGCGAGGACTTCCCCGGCATCACCGCGGAGCCCACCGCCGTACGCACCTACCCGGGGCCGGACAAGGCCAACGCGGCCCAGGTGCTCGGCTACCTCTCCCCGGTCACCGACAAGGAGGTGGCCGCCTCCGAGAAGACCAGCAACCCGCTGCTGCGCACGGACCAGATCGGCCGCTCCGGCCTGGAGAGCACCTACGACGACCAGTTGCGCGGCAAGGCCGGCGTCACCAAGTACCAGGTCGACAACCTCGGCCGGGTGATCGGCAAGGCCGGTGACACCCCGGCCACCCCCGGCGACAACCTGGTCACCAGCATCGACGCGAAGGTCCAGGCGGTCACCGAGAAGGAACTCAACGAGGCGATGGTGACCGCCCGCAAGACGTACGACCCGGTCAGCCACAAGAACTTCAAGGCGGACTCCGGCGCCGCGGTCGTCATGGACAACAAGACCGGTCAGATCATCGCGATGGCCAGCGCGCCCACCTACGACCCCAACGAGTGGGTCGGCGGCATCTCCGCCAAGGACTACGCGGCGCTGACCAACACCAAGTCCAACTACCCGCTGCTCAACCGTGCCATCCAGGGCGAGTCCGCGCCCGGCTCCACCTTCAAGGTGGTCTCCACCTCCGCCGCGATCCGGGCCGGCTACACCGAGGACGGCCCGTACGACTGCTCGTCCTCGTTCAACATCGGCTCCCAGGTCTTCCACAACGACGAGAACGAGAGCTACGGCCCGATCTCGCTCGCCCGCGCCCTCGAGGTCTCCTGCGACACCGTCTTCTACGGGATCTCCTACGAGCAGTGGCAGAAGGACGGCGGGACCGACCCGAAGCACCCCAACGACTGGTTCTACAAGACCGCCCACGACTTCGGCCTCGGTGCGAAGACCGACATCGACGTGCCCGGCGAGGTCGCCGGCCGGGTCCCGGACCGCCAGTGGAAGAAGGACTTCTGGGAGGAGAACAAGGCCGACTGGTGCGCGACCGCCAAGAAGCACAAGAACGACAGGAACCCGCCGCTGAGCGTCGCCATCGCCATCGAGAACTGCCCGGACGGCTACGTGCTGCGCGCCGGTGACTCGGTGAACTACGCGATCGGCCAGGGCGACACGCTCGTCACCCCGATCCAGATGGCCCGGATCTACGCGGCCCTCGGCAACGGCGGCACGCTCTACCAGCCGTCCATCGGCAAGGCCGTGATAAGCCCCGACGGCAAGACGGTCACCCCGATCAAGCCGAAGGTGACCGGCAAGCTCCCCGACTCCACGTCCACGCTGAAGTACATCAACCAGGCGCTGGCCGGCGTGGTCACCGAGGGCACCGCCGACTGGAAGTTCGGCAACTGGCCGCAGGACAAGATCCCGCTGCACGCCAAGACCGGTACCGCCGAGGTCTCCGGCAAGCAGTCCACGTCCTGGTTCGACACGTACACCAAGGACTACACGATCGTCATGACGATCTCCCAGGGTGGTACCGGCTCCGGCGGTTCGGGTACCGCGATCCGCCGCATCTACGAGTCGATGTACGGCATCCAGAAGGACAGCACCAAGATCGACGCGAAGAAGGGCATCATGCCCACGCCGGTCACCGCGCTGCCGAAGATCTCCGCCGACGGCGCGGCCGTCAACGGCCAGCAGGCCGCGTACTCGACCTCGGTCGCCGGCACCTTCGCCAACACCCCGGCCGGACCGGCGGGCGGCGACCCGGTGCCCGTACTGGCCGCGCTCACCCCGACCCGCACTGACAAACTGCTGTACGGCAGGAAGTACACGTGATGAGCGCGAACACCTACTCGGTCCGGCGGTTCACCCCGGAACGCTCCACCATGGGCAAGCTGCTCGCCCGGGACTCCGTGGTGCGCCGGATGGACTGGCTGCTGTTCCTCGTCGTCGTCCTGCTGTGCTTCATCGGCTCGCTGCTGGTCTACTCGGCCACCCGGCACCGCACCGGCCTCACCCACGGCGACCAGTACTACTTCCTGATCCGCCATGTGATGAACGCCGGTATCGGGCTGGGGCTGTGCATCGGCGCCATGGCCATAGGGCACCACCGGATGCGCACCATCGTGCCGTTCCTCTACGCGCTGTCCATCCTGGGCATCCTCGCGGTGCTCAGCCCGCTCGGCTCGACCGTCAACGGCGCGCACTCCTGGATCATCATCGGCGGCGGCTTCTCGCTCCAGCCGTCGGAGTTCGTGAAGATCGCCATCATCATCGGCATGGCGATGGTGCTCTCCGCCCGGGTCGACGCCGGCGACCAGGAGCACCCCGACCACCGCCGGGTGATGCAGTCGCTCGCGCTGGCCGCGCTGCCCATACTGATCATCCTGATGATGCCCGACCTCGGGTCGGTGATGGTGCTCGGCGCGATCGTGCTCGGCGTGCTGCTCGCCTCCGGCGCCTCCACCCGCTGGGTGTTCGGCCTGATCGCCACCGGCGTGGTCGGCTCCATCCTGGTCTGGCAGCTCGGCATCCTCGACAAGTACCAGATCGACCGGTTCGCGGCGTTCGCCAACCCCGCGCTCGACCCGTCCGGCGTCGGCTACAACACCAGCCAGGCCCGGATCGCGATCGGCTCCGGCGGGCTGCTCGGCAAGGGCCTGTTCCACGGCAGCCAGACCACCGGGCAGTTCGTGCCCGAGCAGCAGACCGACTTCGTCTTCTCGGTGGCCGGCGAGGAACTGGGCTTCGTCGGTGCCGCGTTCATCGTCCTGCTGATCGGCGTGATCCTCTGGCGGGCCTGCACCATCGCCCGCAACGCCTCCGACCTGTACGGCACCATCGTGGCGGCCGGCGTCGTCGCCTGGTTCGCCTTCCAGTCCTTCGAGAACATCGGCATGACGCTCGGCATCATGCCGGTGACCGGTATCCCGTTGCCCTTTGTCTCCTACGGCGGATCGTCGATGTTCGCCAACTTCGTGGCCATAGGGATGCTGCAGTCCGTGAAGATGCAGCGCCCCATGTCGGCGTAGCTCCTCTCGGGCGGCGGTCCCGAACGCGGCGCGGGGTGCCCATTTCCCGTGGCCAGGGGCCCTTGCGGGAGGGCCGCCCCCCGAGCGGAGGCCGCCCCCCGAGCGGAGGCCGTCTTTCGCGACAGCACCCCGCGCACCCCGCGTCCCTGACGCGGCGCCGCCACCCGCAGGGCCGTGTGCGGGTCTGGCCAACGCCTCGGTGCGGGCATACGGTCCCCCTATGGGCCGTCGCCTCGCCGAAACGGAACGCACCTACGAGACCGGGCCCCGGAACGACCTGCCCGACCTCACCGGGCTGACCGCCGGCACCCGGGCCCTGCCCCCGCTGCGGCTCAACGCCGTCTACTACGACACCGCCCACCTCACCCTCGCCGCCCACCGCATCACCCTGCGGCGCCGCGAGGGCGGCGACGACGACGGCTGGCACCTGAAACTCCCCACCGACCGCCCGGACACCCGCACCGAGATCCACGCCCCGCTCGGTGCGCCCGGCACACCGCCCGACGACCTGCGCGCCGAGGTCGCCGCACTCGTCCGGGGCCGAATCCTCACGCCGATCGTCCGGCTGCGCACCGTCCGCAGCCGCGTCCTGCTCCTCGACGACCAGGACCGGACCCTCGCCGAGGTCTCCTACGACCAGGTCACGGCCAGGATCTGGCCGTTGGATCTCCGTGCGGGAAGGAGCGGGGTCCGGTGCCCCCGCACACCCCAGGCGGTGGGGGAGCCGGCGACCGACGAGAACGCGGCAGACCCGCGTGCCGGGCGGCGCGACGCCGCGGAGATCCCCCCGCCGGACCCTGAGCCCGGCCCGTCCTGGTCCGAGATCGAGGTCGAGCTGTACGCCGGCGACGAAGCCCTGCTGGACGCCGTGGAGCGGCGGCTGCGCGACGCCGGTGTGACCCGCTCCGACGCGCCCTCCAAGCTGGCCCGCGCGCTCGGCGAGCGGCGGCCGGCGCCCGCCCGCGACCAGTGGGAGCCGCCGGGCCCGGACGCCCCCGCGGGAGTCGCCGCACTGGCGTACCTGCGCGCACAACTCACCGCGATCGTCGCGCTCGACCCGGCCGTCCGGCACGCCGGGGAGGACGCGGTGCACCGTATGCGCGTGGCCACCCGGCGGGCCCGCTCGGCGCTGAAGAGCTTCGGCCACGTCCTGGACCGCGCCGCCACCGATCCGCTCGGCGCCGAACTGAAGTGGCTCGCCGGAGTCCTCGGGGCCGAGCGCGACCGTGAGGGGCTCGCCGCCCGCCTCGCGCAACGGCTGGCCGAACTCGACCCGGGCGACCTGGGCGAGCCGGGCCCGGCGGCCGACGCGGTGCGCCGGAGGCTGG
>NZ_JACEGK010000156.1:0-14556 GCF_056859195.1 Streptomyces sp. NH27 | reverse complement strand
CGGGGGTGCCCGTGCCCGCGTACGGCGGTGGGGCAGCCCTCTGCTGCTGGTCGCCGCCGCGCTGCTGGTTGCCGGAGTGGTGATCGGTTCCTGGATTCCGCTCGGGCTCGGCTGGCTGGCGGGCTACCTCTCCCGCACCCTCACCCGTACGCAGGCCAAGATCGCGGTCTTCGGGGTGCCCGGGGCCACGGCCGTGGGCTTCGCGGTCTGGCTCTGGGGCCGTGGCAAGGGCCGCTGGGGCTCACCCATCGCCCACGGCCAGATGGGCCACGTGATCCGGGACGACCTCCCCATCGCGGTCCGCGTCGCGGCGATCGGCTCCGCCGCGTATTTCGTCTGGCGGGCTCGCCGTTCGGCGTGATGCTCCGCACGGAGGACGGGGCAGGGCGGGCGGTCCCGTTGCCGTCGGGGACAATGCCTGGGTGACCAAGGACCTCGCCGCCCCGTTGACCGTCGGGTTCGACCTCGACATGACCCTGATCGACTCCCGCCCCGGGATCAAGGCGGTGTACGACCAGCTGGCCCTGGAGACGGGCACCTTCATCGACTCGGCCCTGGCCGTCACCCGCCTCGGCCCGCCGCTGGATGACGAGTTGGCGAACTGGTTCCCGCCGGAGCGGATCGCGGAGATGGGCGACCGCTACCGCGCGCTGTACGTCGACCACGCGATCATCCCCACCCCGGCCATGCCCGGCGCGGTGGCCGCGGTGGAGGCGGTCCGGGCAGCGGGCGGCCGTCCGCTGGTCGTCACGGCGAAGTACGCCCCGAACGCCCGGCTGCACCTGGACCACGTCGGCATCGAGGCGGAGCTGCGCGGCTGGCTGTGGGCGGAGGCGAAGGCCGAGGCGCTGATCGAGTACGGCGCGTCGGTCTACGTCGGCGACCACGTCGGGGACGTGCGCGGGGCGCGTACCGCGAGCGCGCTGTCGGTGGCCGTGGCGACCGGGCCGTGCGGCGAGAAGGAACTGCTGGCGGCGGGCGCCGACGTGGTGCTGGCCGACCTGACGGAGTTCCCCGCCTGGTTCGCGGACTACCGCTCCGCGGCGGCCTGATCCGCGGCACGCCGCCCGGCCACCGGTTGTCCGGCCATCGGTTGTCCGATCGCGGCCTGCCCGGCAACGGCCGGACGGCCCGTACCGCCGGCACCGCCGGCACCGCCCGCACCGGCCGCCGTCGTGTGCCGCTGGGCGAGCGCGGCCTTCAGCAGCCCGACCAGGGCCAGCGCGAGGCCCAACCCCATCAGCATCGACACGAAGTACGCCGGGGTGGGCAGCCGCTTGGTGTGCAGCAGCAGCGGCGCGACCGTCACCACGGTGCTGACCGTCCCGACGAGGAACGTGATGGCGCCGGTGCGGACCAGCAGGTCACCGGGGCCCAGGGTTTGTTTGCTCACCCGACAAGGGTAGGTCCGTGGGGTGGACGGAATGGAACGGAGTCGGGGGCGCCGGGCGTCCCGTCGTACGGTGGCGGGCCGTCGGTCAGGTGCCGGCGGGTGTTCTGAGGGGTCTACGGACGGGTCCGACGGGCCTTGGTTGGTCCGTTGAAGACCTGCCAGGAGCGGTTTCCGGCTGCTCTCGGGTAATTTTCCAGCAGCCCCCGGCGGGTTCGGGTAATTTCGAGTAACTTCAATCAGCTCCGAGAACTTCGGGCGACACCGAGCAATGAGGACGAGGTCGGACGTGCCTACCGGCAAGGTCAAATGGTTCAACAGCGAGAAGGGCTTCGGCTTCCTCTCCCGCGATGACGGCGGCGACGTCTTCGTGCACTCGTCGGTGCTGCCCGAAGGGGTGGCGGCCCTCAAGCCCGGCCAGCGCGTGGAGTTCGGTGTGGTCGCGGGCCAACGCGGTGACCAGGCGCTTTCGGTGACGCTGCTCGATCCGGCGCCGTCTGTCGCGGCCGCCCAGCGCCGTAAGCCGGACGAACTGCTGCCGATCGTGCAGGACCTCACCTCGCTGCTGGAGGACGTGGCGCGCTCGCTCCAGCGCGGCCGCTACCCGGACAAGGCGCACGGCCACAAGATCGCCTCGGTGCTGCGCGTCGTCGCCGACCAGCTCGACGTCTGACCCCGTAGGGCGTGGGCGGCCCTTTTAACCGGGCTTTACCGGAATAATGGAGTCCGGTAAAGCCCGGCGTGGCAATTCAGGTCACACCCGTCACGAATCCGCGGGAGAAGCCGTCCGGGCGAGAGCCATCGACCCGTGACGCCGCCCTCCATTTGCCGGTCGGTCCTATCCGAAAGCCAGCGCGTCGGCCGGCAGCGGCGGCACCAGGCCCTCGGCCGCGGCCCGGGTGAGCAGCCCGCGCACCGCCGCGTAGCCGTCCTCGCCGAGGTCGGCGGTGAACTCGTTGACGTACAGCGCGATGTGCTGGTCGGCGACCTCGGGGTCCATCTCCTGGGAGTGCGCGAGGACGTACTCCCGGGACAGCTCGGGCTCGTCCCACGCCCGCCGCACCGACGCCCGCGCCGCTTCGGCCAGCGCGCGCAGCCGCTCGCCGCCCAGCGACCGCTTGGCGATGATCGCGCCCAGCGGGATCGGCAGCCCGGTGGTGGCCTCCCAGTGCTCGCCCATGTCCGCGAGCTTGTGCAGGCCGTAGTTCTGGTACGTGAAGCGGGCCTCGTGGATCACCAGGCCGGCGTCGACCCGGCCGTCGCGCACCGCGGGCATGATCTCGTGGAACGGCAGCACCACGATCTTCCCGACGCCGCCGCTCACCTCGGCCGCCGCCCACAACCGGAAGAGCAGGTACGCCGTCGACCGCTCGCTCGGCACCGCGACGGTCTTCCCCGACAGGTCGGTGCCGGGCTCCTTCGTCAGCACCAGCGGCCCGCAACCCCGGCCGAGCGCCCCGCCGCAGGGCAGCAGCGCGTACTCCTCCAGCACCCACGGCAGCACCGCGTACGACACCTTCAGGATGTCGAACTCGCCGCGCTCCGCCATGCCGTTGGTGATGTCGATGTCGGCGAACGACACGTCCAGCGGCGGCGCGTCCTCGACCAGGTCGTGCGCCCAGGCGTGGAAGACGAAGGTGTCGTTCGGGCACGGGGAGTACGCGATGCGCAGCGCCGCCTCGCGTTCGCCCTGCCCGCCCTGCCCGGCCCGCTCTTCCTGCGGCTGCTGCTGTTGCGTCATCTGCTCGTCACCCATGATGTGCCTCAACTCCCAGTACGGCCGGCAGCTTCCCGAACGCGGCCGTCAGGGCCGCCAGCGCCTCCCCGATCCGCCAGGCGGCCCGGTCGCGGGGACCGACGGCGTTGGACACCGTACGGATCTCCAGCACCGGCAAACCCGCAGCGGCGGCCGCCTCGGCCACTCCGAAGCCCTCCATCGCCTCCGCCACGGCGCCCTGGTGACGGCCCGCCAGTTCGGCGGCCCGTTCGGCGCTGCCGGTCACCGTGGACACCGTCAGCACCGGCCCGTACGCCGCCGCGAGGCCGTCGGCCACCGCCCGGCTCAGCCGCGGCGGCGGGAGGTGCCGGGAGGTGCCGAAGCCCAACTCGGCGACCGGCACGAAGCCGTCGGGCGTCTGCGCGCCCAGGTCCGCCGCCGTGATCGCGCTCGCCACCGCCACCGAGCCGACCGGCGCGGTGGGGGCGAAGCCGCCGGCGATGCCCGCGCAGACCACCAGGTCGTACGGTCGCCCGGCCGCCTCCGCGCGGGCGAGCGCGGTCGCGGTGGTGGCGGCAGCGGCGCCGGGGCCGACACCGCCGACCAGGACGGTGGCGCGGAGTGTGGGTACGGGGCCGGACACGGGGCCGGGGGGCGTGGCCGGTGCGGAGTCGGGCGCGTCCGTGGTCACCGCGCCCGGGGGGAGTGCCGCGGTCAGACCCGCGGCTGCCGCGTCGCGCTCGGCGGCCACCGCGGTCACCACCAGCAGGCGGCGTATCGGCGCTGTCGTGCCGCTCATCTGTTCAACCGCCAATCCGTTCACAGGCCCGCCGGTTCGTCGGGGGCCGCCCAACAGCCGCTCGGCGGCCGGCCGGCGGCAGTACGGCAACCCCGGCCGTTGGCCAACCGGCAGCCGTTCAGTGACCGTTCAGCGGCCTTACGGCTCCGGCTCGGAGGCCGGGCGCCTGTCAGCTGTCGGCCGTCGTTCAGAGGCCGCTCAGCGGTCTCTCAGCGGTTCCTCAGTGGTCGCGCCGCAGTTCGAAGGAGATCACCCGGGTGGCCTTGGTGCCGGAGGTGTCCGGGGACTCCACGATGTTCAGCGTCACGCTGTTCACCAGGGTGCTCTGGCCGGTCTGCGGGTCCTGCACGTGGAACAGCTCCGCGCTGTCCACCGTGAAGTAGGTCTTGTTCTTGAGCACCTCGTCGTTGGCGAGCGAGACGTTCTGCACGATCAGCCAGCCCTTGTCGCCGATCGAGGGGTCCACGCCGATCCGGACCTGGTCGCCGACCGGGACGGAGATGTGGTGCTTCGGCTTCTCCTGCAGGCACTTGGCGAAGACCGTCTGCGGCAGCAGCGCGCCCTTGGCGTAGCAACCCTTGCTCGCCGACGCCATCACTGACTTGCTGCCCACGGTCACCGTCGCCTCGGCGGTCGGCTTCGTGCAGGCGGTGAGGGAGATCAACCCGAGGGAGATGGCACCGAGGGCGGTGGCGGCGCGGCGAATGCTCATGGCAGGAGGCTACCGGGCGGTCGCCTCCACTCCGCGCGCGGGTACGCCGTGTCCCCCCAGATCGGGCCCGGTGTCGCGGGTCGCGCGGCACCGGGCCAAGGCTGCCCTGTGGTTGCCCTATGGCTGCCCTGTGCGACGCGGGTCTTCGCCGATGTGCGTTACGCGACGCGGGCCTTCGTCGGACGTGCCCTGTGCGACGCGGGTCTTCGCCGATGTGCGTTACGCGACGCGGGCCTTCGTCGACGAGCCGCGCCGGGCGGCGCCCAGCAGCCCGCGCACCGAGATCGAGAACGCCGTCAGCACCAGGCAGGCCGCCACCGCCATCCCGAGCGAGCCGTTCAGCGGCAGCACGATGCCGATGCCGCCGCCGACCACCCAGGAGAGCTGGAGCACCGTCTCGGAGCGGGCGAAGGCCGACGTACGGACCGCCTCCGGCACGTCGCGCTGGATCAGCGCGTCCAGCGACAGCTTCGACAGCGCCTGCGAGATGCCCGCGACCGCGGTCACCGCGGCCACCGTGAACAGGCCGAACCAGCCCGCCGCCACCGACGCCACCGACAGCGCGCACACCAGTGCCGTCGCGATGATCACCTCGGGGCCGCGGGCCTTGAGCCAGGCGCCCAGCGCGGTGCCCAGCGCGTTGCCCGTGCCGGCCGCGACGACCGCCACCCCCAGCGACAGTTCCGGCGACAGCCCGCCGAGCGGGTGCTCACGCAGCATGAACGCCAGGAACATCGTCAGGAAGCCGGACAGCGCACGCAGCCCGCAGTTGCCCTGCAACGCGTGCAGCACCGACGAGCCGACGCCCAGCAGGCCCGGCTTGCGCCCCGGGACGCCGGACGGCTCCGGCGGCGCCTCCTCATCGGCGGTCAGCCTGGCCCGGCGCTCGCCGCGGGCGGAGTCCACCTTGTTCGGCAGCGCCATGCACAGCACCGCGCCGCACATGAAGATCGCGAAGGCGCCGTACAGCGGCCACTGCGGGCCGATCTTGTGCAACCCCGCGCCGACCGGTGCCGCCACTGCGGTGGCCAGCAGACCCGAGAGGGTGACCCGGGAATTCGCCTTGACCAGGGTCGTGCGATCAGGCAGCAGCCGTGGCACCACCGCGCTGCGCACCACGCCGTACGCCTTGGAGCCGACCAGGCTGCCCAGCGCCGCCGGATACAGCCCGAGGCCGGCGTGCGAGACCATCCCGGCCATCATCCAGGCGAGCACCGCGCGGGCCATCATCGACATCGCCATCGCGGCCCGGCGGCCGTGCTGCAGCCGGTCCAGAATGGGGCCGACCACCGGCGCGAGCAGTGCGAACGGCGCCATCGTGATCAGCAGGTAGAGCCCGACCCGGTTGCGGGCCTCGCCGCTGGGGACGGAGAAGAACACGGTGCTGGCGAGCGCGACGGTGATCATCATGTCGCCGGCCGAGTTGACCGCGTGCAGCTCGATCAGTTTCGCCAGGCCCGACTCGCCCGCGCCGCCCGCGTGTGTCGTGCGCCGGATACGACGGCGCACCGCTCCAGCCGACCGCCCCACGCCGCTCGCGAGGGCGCGCCCGGCCCTGCGTGCGGGCCCTGGGCCCGCGGTCACGGTTCGTGCCACGACGCAATCCTGCCCCAATTGGAAGACGGCGCACCCCCTCCTTTGCGCGCATGGTGCGCACCGGTAGCGTGCGATCGCGCAGAATGGGTGACAACAGGTGCGCCCGATGACGCTCGGGCAGGGCCGGGGAAGCGGTGAACTCAGGCGTTGAAGCGGTCCGTCGGTCCGCTCCGCCGAGGTTCTTCGCACTTCGGGTCCGCCCGCCCGCGAGCGCACACGTGAGACGGCGTAGAGAGAGAAACGATTTCTGTGAGTCCTGCGATGCGAAGCCGTACCCCTGATCGCCTGTGCGCCGAGGCGGTCGATGTCGCGCTGGCCGTGACGAGGGAGGCAGTGGGCGCGGCATCGGTCGGCGAGCACTTGGGCGTCGTCGCCGAGGGTGACCGCGTGGTCACCCACCTCTTCGCCTGCACCGAGCCCGCCTACCGTGGCTGGCAGTGGGCGACCACCCTCACCCGGGCGTCCCGGGCGAAGGCGGTGACGATCGACGAAACGGTGCTGCTGCCAGGGCCGGACTCCGTACTGGCGCCCGAGTGGGTGCCCTGGAGCGAGCGGTTGCGGCCGGGCGACATGGGCCCGGGCGACCTGCTGCCCACCGAGGCGGACGACCTGCGACTCGAACCGGGGTGGACCGGGGAGGGCGCGGCGGCGCTGGCGGCTGCCGCGGACGTCGCGGAGATCGAGGAGACCGCCGAGGCGACGGAGGCCGCACAGGCGACGGAGGCCGGAGCGGCGGAGACCGGAGCCGCCGACGACCATGCCGGGGATACCGCGACGGCCGGTGAGGTGGTCACGGGCGCCCCGAGCATCGCCGAGATCCGCTCGGTCGCGCGCCAGCTCGGCCTCGGCCGGACCCGGGTGCTGTCCCGGTACGGCCTGCACACGTCCGCCGACCGCTGGGAGGAGCAGTTCGGCCCCAAGACGGCGATGGCCCAGGCCGCGCCCGCGAACTGCGCGAGCTGCGGCTTCCTCGTGCCGATCGGCGGTTCCCTCGGGCAGGCGTTCGGCATCTGCGCGAACGAGTACTCCTCGGCCGACGGCAACCTCGTCTCCCTCGCCTACGGCTGCGGCGGCCACTCCGAGGCCGCGGTGATGCCCAAGACCCCCGAGCCCGCGCCCATGGTCCTCGACGACCTCCACGACGACGAGACTCCCTGAGCCGCCCTCGCCTGCCGCGGAGGCAGCCGCGCTGACGGCGGAGGGTGTCGCGCCCGCCGCGGAAGGTGCCGCGCCTGCCGCGGGGCGCGTGGCGGCACCTCCGGGCGAAGCTCTGGGGGAGTACGGCGGGCCAAGCCGACCTCCGGCCGCAGGGTCCCGGGCGGACCGAACCGACCACCGGCTGTAGGGTCCCGGTCGGGCCGAACCGACCACTTCAGGGGGTCGGGGCACCCACCGACCGCAGTGGAGTACGGTCGGGCTCAAGGGGCCCGGAGCGGCCGGAACCCGAAGTGCACAGTGCAGACGAAAGGTCCAAGTGACCCGCCCAGGCGTGATCCGCACGACCCCGGAAGGCCAGCCGGACCCCTTCCGTACCGCTTCCTTGCGCCAGGCCGTGCTGACCGCGTGGTCCGCGTCCGCCGCCAGGTTCCGCGAGGACGCCAACGCCGAGGAGGACCTCGCGCTCGGCGGGCACCGCGATCGCCTGATCGTGGAACTCGCCCAGAACGCCGCCGATGCCGCGACCCGCGCCGGCGTCCCGGGCCGGCTCCGGCTCACCCTGCACGACGCCGACCCCGACGCCACCGACGGCACCGGCTCCTCCTTCGCCTGCCTCGCCGCCGCGAACACCGGCGCCCCGCTGGACCCGGCCGCCGTCGAGTCGCTGTCCACGCTGCGCGCCTCCGCGAAGCGCGACGACACCGCGGAGGCGGTCGTCGGCCGCTTCGGCATCGGCTTCGCCGCGGTCCTCGCGGTCAGCGACGAACCCGCCGTGCTCAGCCGCAGCGGCGGAGTGCGCTGGTCGCTCGGCGAGGCCCGCGCGCTCACCGCCGACATCCCGGACCTGGCCGAGGAGTTGCGGCGCCGCGACGGTCATGTCCCGCTGCTGCGGCTGCCGTTCCCTGCCGAGGGCAGTGCCCCGGCCCCGTACGACACCGTGGTGGTGCTGCCGCTGCGGGACGGCTCCGCCGAGGATCTGACGAACCGTCTGCTCGCCGCGGTGGACGACGCGTTGCTGCTCGCGCTGCCCGGTCTGGCCGAGGTTGTCATCGACACGCCTGCGGGCGTACGCACGTTGACCCGGCGTCAACTCGACGGCGGCGACGTGCTGATCGAGGACAGCGCCCGCAACGCACCCACCCGCTGGCGGGTCGACGCGGGCGGCGGCGAGCTGACCCCCGAACTGCTCGTGGACCGGCCGGTGGAGGAGCGTCTGCGCCCGGTCTGGTCGGTGACGTGGGCGGTGCCGGTGGACCCCGAGGGCGCCCCGGCCGCGCCGCGTACCGCGGGCGTCGTGCACGCGCCCACCCCGACCGACGAGCCGCTCGGCCTGCCCGCGCTGCTGCTGGCCACCTTCCCGCTCGACCCGACCCGCCGGCACACCGCGCCCGGCCCGCTCACCGACTTCCTGCTGGACCGCGCCGCGGAGGCGTACGTCCGGCTGCTGGCCGGGTGGCAGCCGACCGGCACCGGCGTGGTGGACCTGGTGCCGGGGCCGCTCGGCAAGGGCGGCCTCGACGCCGAACTGCGCCGCCGGGTCCTGGACGCGCTGCCGCGTACCCCGTTCCTGCCGCGCGCCGTCGAGGCCGGCGTGGCCACGCCCGAGGCGGGCGGTCCCGCGCCGGACCCGGACGCCTGGGACGACGGCGGCCGGCTCGCGGGGGAGAGGCGTGCGCTGCGGCCGGTGGAGGCCGAGATCGTGGAGGGCGCCACCGCCGAGGCGGTCCGGGTGCTCGCCGAGGTGCTGCCCACGCTGCTGCCCGCGAGTCTCGAACGGCGCCCCGCGCTGCGGCAGTTGGGCGTATCCCGGCTCTCGCTCGCCGACGTGGTGGACCGGCTGGCGGGTGCCGAGCGCCCCGCGGACTGGTGGTGGCGGCTCTACGACTCCCTCGCCGGCACCGATCCCGACGTGCTCAGCGGCCTGCCCGTCCCGCTCGCCGACGGCCGTACGGTGGTCGGCCCGCGCCAGGTGCTGCTGCCGGTGCCCGGTGGTGGTGGCGGGTACGCCGCCGACGGCTCGGTTCGGGACGAAGGCCCTTACGGCGTAGGCGACTTCGACGGCCACGGTGAGCGCGGGGGCCGGGACGAACGCGGGGGTGCCGGCGGTGTGGACCCGGCCGTGCTGGCCAGGCTCGGCCTGCGGGTCGCCCACGCGGACGCCGCCCACCCGCTGCTGGAGAAGCTGGGCGCCGCCCCCGCCACACCCCGCGCGATCCTGACCAGCCCGCAGGTGCGGGCCGCGGTGGCCGCCTCCCTCGACGAAGACCGCGCCGCCTGGGACGACGAAACGAGCCTGGACGCCGAGGAGTTGGCCGACGCCGTACTGGGGCTTGCCAGGGACGCCGGCCTTTCGCCCGGCGACGAGCCCTGGCTGGCCGGGCTCGCACTGCCCGACGAGGACGGCGAACTCGCCCCCGCGGGCGAGCTGGTGCTACCCGGCAGCCCGCTGGAATCCGTGCTGCGCGAAGGCGAACTCGGCGCCGTGGACGCCGAACTGGCCGCCCACTGGGGCGAACAGCCGCTCACCGCGGTCGGCGTGCTCGCCACCTTCGCGCTGGTCCGCGCGGCGGACGTGGTGCTCGACCCCGACGACCTCGACCCGCGCGACACCGACTGGGCCCAGCCCGACGACGTCGGGCTGCTCGACGCCGTCGACGTCTGGTGCGAGGACGTCCTCGACCAGCTTCCGGAGGCCGACGTGCCGCCGGTCGCCACCGAGGTGATCGGCGTCCGCGACCTCGACCTGGTGGACGACGACGCCTGGCCGCAGGCGCTCGCGCTGCTCTCCCGACCGCCGCTGCGCGACGCGGTGACCGCGCAGGTCCGGGTCCTGCTGCCGGACGGCACCACCGAGTCCGTACGGCCGTACGCGGCCTGGTGGTTGCGCGATCACCCGGTGCTGGGCGGGCGGCGCCCGGTCGGTCTGCGTGCCGCCGGCGGCGACCGGCTGCTGGCCGGGCTCTACGACGAGGCCGAGACCGACACCGCCGTGGACGCGCAGGTGCTGCGCGCGCTCGGCGTGCGCACCACGGTCGACGCGCTGCTCACCGAACCGGGCGGCGGCGCCGAACTGCTCACCCGCCTCGCCGACCCCGACCGGCCCGTGACTCCGGCGCAACTTCACGGCCTCTACGCGGCGTTGGCCGAACTCGACCCCGAACAGGTCACCCTGCCGGACGAGTTGCGGGCGGTGCGGGACGGTGAGGTCGTGGTGGTGGACGCCGCCGACGCCCTCGTCGCCGACGCGCCCGACCTGCTGCCGCTGGCCGGCGGGCTGCCGCTGCTGCCCGTACCGCCGCGGCTGGCCGCCGAGTTGGCCGACCTGTTCCAGGTCCGCCGGCTCAGCGAGACGGTTCAGGCGGCGGTGGTCTCGCACGGCGAGCCGCATGACGTCCTGCCCGCCGTGCACGACCTGCTGCCCGGCGCTCCGGCCATGTACGTCGAGCACGAGGAACTGCTGCTCACCGGCGACATCGAGGTCGACTGGCGCTGGGTGGACGGGGTGCTGCACGGTGCCACCGTGGAAGGCGTCGCGGCCGGACTGGCCTGGGCGGCGGGCCACTGGGAGCGCCGCTTCGAGCTGGCCGCGCTGCTGGAGGACCCGACCCGTACCGAGGAGCTGGCGCGGGACCGCTGGTTCGACTAGGACATCCGACCCTCCGGGGCTCCCGCGCCGTTGTCCGGGCCGTAGGTCCGTAGGTCTATAGGTCCCGCACCCCGAGGGAACCCACCCCCGGCAGGCTCCTCAAGATCTAGTAAATTCGCACAGCTGATCGTCTGTTCATCCTTCATGGCTGATACAAAGCATCGCTGGCACTCGCGCACATGAAGGACACCAGTTCTTCACCGTGGCGACACCACAGGGGGCTCACGTACGACCAGCGGGACCGCGAGGTCCGTGCCTGGGGGGACCGAAACTTCAGCATCAACGGCGCTTTCCCGACCGGTGGGACGGGTCGCGCCAGTGCGTTGCGCCCTTGCGTGGTGATGCCGCGGCCGTTGCCGCCGGGTGGAGCACACCACGAAGGAGACAGTGCATGGGGATGGCCGGCCGCAGAGCGGACCGCGTGCGTAGGGGGGCGGGCCGAACAGGGATGTTCGGCCCGGTGGTTGCTGTCGCGACGCTTGCGATGGTGGCGGCGGGGGCACCCGCCGCAGTGGCGGACGGCGGTTCGGGGACACCCGCGCCGCAGCGGATCGGTGCCGCGCCGCACCTGCCGCACGGTGCGGCGCGCACCGCCGCGCCGAGCAGCAGTACCGACCTCGACCTGGGTGTCGTGCTGGCACCGCGGGACCCGGCGGGGCTGAAGAGGTTCATCGCGGACGTGTCGACTCCCGGCTCGCCGATGTACCACCAGTACCTGAAGGCCGGCGCGTTCGGCACGGAGTTCGGGGCGAGCCCCGCGGCCGTCGCCAAGGTGCGCGCCGCGCTCGAGGACCAGGGCCTGACCGCGGGCACGTTGGAGTCCGACGGCCTGACGCTGCCGGTGCACACCACCGTCGGTGCGGCCGGCAAGGCCCTGCACACCGGCTTCACCGGCTACCGCACCGGCGACGGCCGGAACGGCGTGGCCAACACCACCGCGCCCTCGCTGCGCGGCGACGCCGCCGCCGACATCTCCGGCATCACCGGCCTGAACACGCTTGCCCAGGTGCACTCGCACCTGGCCGCCACGCCTGCCGTGAAGTTCACCGTGCCGAAGTCCGCGGCGTCCGGCACCACCTCGCCGCACATGACCGGCAAGACCCCGGCGCTGTGCTCCAGCATCAAGTCCCTTGCCTCCTCGGCCGGTTTCACCGACACCAAGCAGTACTGGAGCGCCGGCACGCTGGCGAGCGCCTACGGTATGGCCAACCAGCCGAACGTCGGCACCGGCGTGTCCGTCGGCATCTTCGAGCTGGAGAACTACAGCACCAAGGACATCGCCGCCTACCAGTCCTGCTACGGCACCAAGGTGTCGGTCAGCGCGGTCAAGGTCGACGGCGGCGCCAAGGACGCGGTCAACGCCGACAACGGGATCGGCACCGAGTCCGCCCTCGACATCGAGGACCTGATCGGCCTGGTGCCGCAGGCATCCTTGCTGGTCTACCAGGGCCCGGACCCGGAGCGGGCGACCGAGCGGAACGTCCTGGACGTCTACCAGAAGATGGTCACCGACGATCGCGCCAAGGTGATCTCCAGCAGCTGGGGCGGCTGCACCGCCGACCAGTCGGACGCCTTCATGGCCGCCGAGAACCTGATCTTCGAGCAGGCGGCGGCGCAGGGCCAGACGGTCACCTCCGCGTCCGGCGACTACGGTTCGTCCGACTGCTGGTACGACCCGGACGGCAACGGCGTCAGCAACGACCCGAACGGCTCGCTGCTGTCCGTGGACGACCCCTCCGGCCAGCCGTACGTCCTCGCGGTCGGCGGCACCTCGATGACCGGCTCCGGCGGCAGCACCCAGAACACCTGGAACTCCGAGCAGAGCGACCCCGGGATCGTGGAGCCCGGCGCCTCCGGCGGCGGTGTGTCCACCGCCTGGGCGCTCGACTCGACCACCGGCTACCAGACCGGCGTCACCGCCCCGGGCTACACGAATGCCTGCGGCGCCGCGGACGGCCAGACGTGCCGCCAGGTCCCCGACGTGTCGGCGCTCGCCGACCCGGACACCGGATACCTGATCGCCAACGGCCAGGACGGCAGCCAGCAGGAGTGGACCATCATCGGCGGCACCAGCGGTGCCTCGCCGACCTGGGCCGCGCTCGTCGCGCAGGCCGACCTGGACCTGGGCTGCGCCGCCAACGGGCCGGTCGGCTTCGCCAACCCGGCGCTGTACGGGCTGACGTCATCGGCGTTCCGTGACATCACCTACGGTGCCAACTACCTGTCGTACACCGGGGCCCAGCCGTACGGCTCCTACCAGGCCGGCACCGGATACGACCTGGCCACCGGCCTGGGCACGCCGCACGCGCGCAGCGTCATCCCGGCGCTGTGCAAGGCGGTGCCGCAGACGCAGCCGGGGACCTTCACCTCGGTGAACCCGGCCCGCATCCTGGACACCCGGGCCGCGATCGGCCGCGCCGGTACCTCGCCGGTGGCCGCGAACAGCGCGGTGGTCCTCCAGGTGGCCGGGAGCGCGGGCGGCGCCGTGCCGTCCTCGGGCGTCACCGCGGTCGTGCTCAACACCACCGTCGCCGGGTCGACCGCCGGCGGCCACCTGGCCGCCTATCCCGACGGCACCGCCCGGCCGATCGCCTCCAACCTCAACTGGGTCAAGGGCAGGACGGTGCCGAACCTGGTGACCGTGCCGGTCGGCGCGGACGGCAAGATCGACCTGTACAACGCCAGTTCCGGCACCGTGCACATGATCGCCGACGTCTTCGGCTACTACTCCACCAATGCCGGCGGCGCCACGTACTTCGGGGTCGGCCCGACCCGCCTGCTCGACACGCGGGCCAAGATCGGCGTGAGCACGACCACGCCCGTCAAGGCGAACTCGGCGATCGCCGTGAAGATCGCGGGTGCCGGGTCGGTGCCGTCCAGCGGTGCCACCGCTGTGGTGCTCAACGTCACCGCGACCTCCGAGAAGGCGACCGGACACCTGATCGCCTACCCGAGCGGCACGCCCCGTCCCAACTCCTCGAACCTCAACTGGCTCAAGAGCAACACGGTGGCGAACCAGGTGATCATGCCGGTCGGCGCGGACGGCAAGATCGAGCTGTACAACGCGAGTTCGGGCACGACGCACTTCGTCGCCGACGTCTTCGGCTACTTCGCGACCGGTACCGGCGGCGCGTCCTACCACGTCGCGGGACCGACGCGGCTGCTGGACACCCGCAGTGGCGTCGGTGTGTCGAAGGCGGGTGCGCTGGCATCGACCAGCACGCTCGCGCTGAGCCTGAACGACGGCAACGTCCTGGCGCACGCGAAGGCGGTCGTGCTCAACGTGACCGTGGTCGGCGGCACCAAGGACAGCGCTTATCTGGTCGTCTACCCGGACGGGAAGACCCGGCCGACCTCGTCCAACCTCAACTGGTCGAAGGGGCAGACCATCGCGAACCTGGTCACCGTCCCGGTGGTCGACGGGAAGGTCGACTTCCACGTCAACACCGGTTCGGTGCACGTGATCGCGGACCTGTTCGGGTACTACTCGTGACGGTGCCGTACATGTGAGGGTGTCCGCCGGCGGGTGAGCTGTACC
>NZ_JACEGK010000155.1:0-14582 GCF_056859195.1 Streptomyces sp. NH27 | reverse complement strand
CTCCCTCGACGGGTCACCACTCGTTCGGGGGACAAACCTCGCCTTGACGTGAGTAGACCAGTCTGTCTAGCATCAAAGCCGAACTAGACAGATCTGTTCAATCATCGAGGGAGCAGCCATGCCCGTCCCCCCGGCCAGCGAGGCCGTTGCCAGCCGAAGGCGCTCGACCAGGCCCGCACCTCCCGGTGCCCCCGGCTCCGCCGTCGCGGGCACCGGGCGGGGCGCCGACGTCGAGCGCGGCCGGCACCTCGGCCCCACCGCCGCGCTGATCCTGCTCGCCTCGATCGTCGTGTCCCTGCTCGCCGCCTCCAGCGCCCCGACCCCGCTCTACGCGGTGTACCAGGGGGACTGGGGCTTCTCGCCGATCACCACCACCGTCATCTTCGGGGTCTACGCGGTGGCGGTGCTGGTGTCGCTGCTGGTCTTCGGCAAGATCTCCGACCACATAGGCCGTAAGCCCGTGCTGTTCGTCGCGCTCGCCGCGCAGGCGGCCGCGATGGTGGTGTTCGCCACCGCCGGCGGGGTCGATGTCCTGATGGCCGGCCGGGTGGTCCAGGGCGTCGCGACGGGCGCCGCGCTCGGCGCGATAGGCGCCGGCCTGCTCGACATCGACCGGATCAAGGGCTCGGTCGCCAACTCCTTCGCGCCCCCGATCGGCACCGCGGTGGGCTCCCTCGCCTCCGGGCTGGTGGTGCGGTTCCTGCCCGCGCCGACCCACCTCGTCTACTACCTGCTGCTCGGCATCTTCGTCCTCCAGGCGCTCGGCGTGACCGCACTCCGGGAGCCGGTGACGCGCAAGCGGGGCGCGCTGGCCAGCATGGTGCCCGAGATCAAGCTGCCCCGCGCCGCCCGCGGTTCGATCGCCGTCGCCGCGCCCGTGCTCGTCGCCGTCTGGTCACTGCCTGGGTTCTACGGCTCGCTCGGCCCGGCGATCACCAGTCGCCTGGTGCACTCCGACTCGGTGGTCTACGGCGGGCTGGGCCTGTTCGTACTGGCCGGCGCCGCCGCGCTGTCCGTGCCGCTGCTGCGCGAGACGCCGACCCGCACGGTGATGGTGACCGGTGTGAGTACCCTGATCGTCGGGCTCGCCGTCACCGTGCTGTGCATCGGTTCGGGCGCTGGCGGCACCGCTTCCGCGGTTGGCTTCTTCGCCGGCACCGCGGTGGCCGGGTTCGGCTTCGGTGCTGGTTTCCAGGGCGCCATACGCCTGGTGATCCCGCTGGTGCAGCCGCACGAACGGGCCGGTGTGCTCTCGCTGTTGTACGTGATCTCCTACCTCGGCATGGGCGTGCCCGCGGTGATCGCCGGCGTGCTGGTCGTCCACGGCGGCGGTCTGCTGGACACCGTGCGGGAGTACGGCGCCGCGGTGATCGTGCTGGCCGCGGCGGCGCTCGCCGGGCTGCTGCTCGGCCGCCGCACCCCCCAGGCGGTGCGCGAGAGTTAGCGGGTGGCCGGTGGCCGGTGGCCGGTGCCAGCGCCGGAGCCGGTGTCGGGTGCCGGCGCCGGTGGGGCCCGTGGTGGTCGGGTGGGGCCGGGGCCGGGCCGAATCCGCGATTCCGGGCGGTATCTCCGATACGGTGCCCGCGTTACAATAGACAGGGTTGTCTGAGAGGTGATCGGGATGGTGCAAAGGGCCACGCCGGGGGTGCCGGCGAAGGCGTCCGGGGCGCCGAAGCTCTCCGCACGGGAGCGCCTGCTCCTGGCTGCCGACGAGTTGTTCTACGCCGAGGGTGTGCAGTCGGTCGGCATCGATCGCGTCATCGAGCACGCCGGCGTGGCCAAGGCGTCCCTCTACAACTGCTACGGCAGCAAGGAAGCTCTGGTCCGCGCCTACCTGGACCACCGGCGCGAGCGGAACGTCGACCGGATCACCCGGGCGCTGACCCGGTTCCGCACCCCGCGCGAGCGGCTGCTCGGCATGTTCGACGCGCAGGGCGAGCTGATCACCTCGCCGGATTACAACGGGTGCGCGTTCGTCGCGGCCACCGCCGAGGCGCCGCGCGGCAGCTCCGTCGAGCAGGCGTCGGACGAGTACCGCGCCTGGATGCGGGGGTTGTTCGTCGAGCTCGCCGCCGAGGTGGGAGTCGCCGATCCGGAGGGCCTCGCCCGCCAGTTGCACCTCCTCTATGACGGTGCCACCCACAGCTCCCGGATGGACCACGACCCCACGGCCGCGTCCGTGGCCCGCGAGGCCGCCGCCGTGCTGGTGGACACGGCGCCGATGGCACCGGCCGAGGACGCGGATACGAGTGCGGCAGATACCGCAGCCGCCGCAAATATCGCAAAACATGCGATTGAGGTGGATTCGGGGCGTGTTCGACCCGCTGTGCGTGGGTAGAGGGACAAAGAACCGCCAATGCGGGCAAACCGTCACGGCGTCGGGTGGCCATAAGGCTGCCAGGAGTTTTACTCTGAGTAAGGATGCGGCAGCTTCGGAATGGAGAACCGAAGGACATCCGGCGTCAGAAGCGACTGCACTTGCGAAAGGGAGGTGGCTTACATGGCCACCGATTCGACTCATTCGCCGACTTCTCCGTCGACGCGCTCCACCATCGAGGAACACCCGGACATCATGTCCCTGCGGGATCGGTATGCCGCGGTGTCGGACAAGCCGATGGCCGGCCTGATCGAAGGTCTGTGCCTCCTCACCGGTCTGTACCTGGCCATCTCGCCGTGGGTGGTGGGCTTCACCGGCCTTACCAGCCTGAAGGTCACCAACCTTGTAGTGGGTATCGCACTGGCCGTGTTGGCCATGGGGTTCGGCTCCGTGCTGGAGCGGACCCACGGACTCGGCTGGGTCGCGATCGCGATCGGCGCATGGACGATTGCGGCTCCGTGGGCGGTGTCGGGACACGCCGACATCCACAAGGCGATCGTGAGCAACGCGATTGTCGGTGGTGTTGCCTGCCTGCTTGGCCTGGCCACGATGGGCCTGGGCCTGATGAAGCGGAGGGGCCGTACTGACGGGCTGAGGCGCGAGAGGGCATCAAGCTAGGACCAGCACACCGAAGAAAAACGCGGGCGACTCCTCCGTGCACCGGAGGGGCCGCCCACGTGTGTGTTCGTGGTGAGTCGGCAAGGCAGGTCGGGAGGCCGAGTCGGCGGGCAGGCTGCCGGGTCGGCCGTCGGGTCGGCCGTCGGGCCAGCCGCCGCGCAGGCCGTCAAGTCGGCTCGCGGTCAAGGTGCGTTGAGTTGCCGACCGGTCAGCCCAGGCCGTCAGTCCAGGCCGTCAGTCCACCGCCGTCAGTCCACCCCGGTCGGTCAGTCCAGGCCGTGCTGCTGGGCGTAGCGCGTGGCGGCCGCGCGGTCCCGGGAGTTGGTCTTGGCGAAGATCCGGTTGATGTGGGTCTTGATGGTGTTGCCGCTGAGGAAGAGCTCGCGGGCGATCTCGGCGTTGTTCCGGCCGCGCGCGATCAGCGTCAGGATCTCGGCCTCGCGCCGGGTCAGCCCGTCCGGGAGCCCGGTGCGATGCACCGACCCGGCACCGGAGTTCGCGCCGGAAGCCGCCACATCGCCGACCGTGTCCCTGCCGCCGGTGTCCGCCCGATCGGGTTCCGCGGCGGCCAGCAGCGTCGCCTGCACCTGCGGGTGCAGCACCGTCAGGCCGGCGGTGGCGCTGCGCAGCGTCTGGGCGATGTGCAGCCGGTCCGCGTCCTTGGTGAGGTAGCTGCGCGCGCCGGCCCGGAGCGTCTCCAGCACCGACCGGTCGTCCGCATAGGTGGTGAGCACCACGATCGCCACGTCCGGGTGTTCGGCGGTGAGCCTGCGGGTCGCCTCGATGCCGTCCATCACCGGCATGCGCAGGTCCAACAGGATCGCGTCCGGCCGCTGTTCGGCGACCACCGCCAGCGCCTGCCGGCCGTCCGCCGCCGAGCCGACCACGTCGATGCCCGGCAGCAGATCCAGCATCAGCACCAGCCCTTCGCGCACGGCGGCCTGGTCGTCCGCAACCACCACGCGCAGTGCGGGTTCTCCGGCCGCCGGGGGAGTGTGGTTCACGCCGCCGCCTGCCCGTTCCGCGGCACGCACGCTGTCACGCGCCACCGGCCGTCTCCCGGCCCCGCGGCGAGGGTGCCGCCGAGCAGCAACAGCCGCTCGCGCATCCCGGTCAGGCCGTAGCCGCCGTCGACGGTGGCGAAGCCGGAAACCCGCCCGGCCGGCGCATCGGCCGAACGGTCGGCGGACACCCCGGCGGACGTATCGGCCGACGCCTCGGCGGACGTATCGGCCGGGCGGGCTTCCGGCAGCGGTTCGGCGGGCGGCGGGGTGCCGCGGCCGAGCGGGTTGGTGAGGGTCAGTGTCACGTCCTGGTCCCCGTAGCGCAGATCGACGGTCACGGGCCGGTGCGGCGCGTGCTTGGCGGCGTTGGTCAGCGACTCCTGCGCGGTGCGCACCAAGGCGAGCGCCTGGTCCGGGGGAAGCGACGCCGCGCCGCCGACCACGGTCAGCGTCACCGTACTCCCGTGCCGTTGCTCGTGGGCGGCCACCATCCGTGCCAACTCCTCGGCGAGCGGCGGGGTGTCGGTGCGCAGGGCGTGCACCGCGCGGCGGGTCTCGGACAGCCCGTCGGAGGCCATCCGCTGTGCGGTGGTGAGTACGTCGATCGCCCGGCCGGTTTCCTGATGGTCGGTCAGCAGGGCGCGGGCGGCCTGGATCTGGATGCCGAGGGCGCCGAGCGAGTGGGCGAGCACGTCGTGGATCTCGCGGGCGATCCGGGTGCGTTCGTCGAGCACGGCGACCCGGCGCTGCTCGGAGCGCAGCCGCTCCGCCTGGGCCAGCAGTGCCTTGTTCTGCTCGGCCTGGACCCGGTAGGCGCGGCGGTTGAAGCCCGCCAGCAGGCCGAAGGCGAGCAGCAGGGGGATGCCCTGCGCGGCCTGCGGGTCCGCGCTGCTGAACAGCAGACCCACCTCGGCGGACAGTGCCCCCGCGCCGAACACGTACCAGCCCTCGGCCCGCCGGATACCGGTGCCCGCGTCGATCGTGGCGATGAAGCCCACGCCCACGAGCGTGGTCGCGCCCGGCTGCACCGCCACCGCGCCGGACATCGACGCGAGCAGCGCCAGCACGGTCGTCCGCTGCGGCGCGGTGCCGCTGTCGCGGATGTTCAGCAGCGCCCACAGTGCGAGCAGCACCCCGGACAGCCCGTACGCGATCGCGACCGCGAGATGTTCCACCGGTCCGTGTGCGTGGTGGCCGAACAGGTCGGCCCCGAACAGGACATAGGCTCCCGCCCGGATCAGCCAGGACACGGAAGTCAGCACCTCAGCACGATAGTCCTGGGCGGGCCCGGGGCCCGAGCCGTGCGCCCGGCCGGTGACCCGCGGCACGCGAAGTGCCGTACGGCGCCGGCACGTGGCCGCGGGAGTGGCCGTCACTGGTACCGTCGCGACGCCCACCGGTCGGTACGGTCGCGGCCGGCGGCGCCGTACCGGTGGGACGAGTCGCTCCGGTCGTAGCCGTCGCCCCGGTCGTAAGTGTCGTAGCCGTTGCCCCCGTTGCCCCGGTCGTACGCGCCGTGAGCGTCGTAACGGTCGCCGTGCGCGTCGTTGCGGCCGTACGGTGCCTGCCGGCCGTACGACGTGTCGTGTCGGTCGGCTCCGTCGCGGCTGCCGTGGCCGCTCTGGCCGGTGAGGCGGGCGCCCAGGTCGGAGAGCTGGTCGGGAGGAAGACCGAGCCGTCCTTCTCGCGGGCGAAGGGGATGCCCGCGGTCAGGGCGCGGCTGGTGATGAGCGCGGCCTGGCCGAGCCGGTTGACGCCCAGCAGCAGCACGATCGGCGCGGTGGAGGCGGCCACATGGGCGCCCAGCGCGCCCGCGAGGACCGTCATGGCCACCCGGGAGCCGATCAGGGCGACCCACAGCAGCAGGCTGCGCGGGGGCATCTGCCCCCACAGGCCGCCTTCGCGGTTCTCCAGCCGCATCATCGCGCCCTGCCCGGCGCCGATCGCCGCCGCGATCACACCACTGGCGACCAGGCACGCCACGTCCACCGGGTGCACGTGGTGCCCGCCGCCGCCCAGCCGGGTCAGCCCGACCACCACCAGGATCGCGGGCAGCAGCAGCACCCGCTTGCCGCGCAGCGACTCGCCGAGCAACTGGCGGCCGATGACGTAGGCCACGATCGCGATCACGGCCAGTACCTCGAGCACGGGGAGCTCCTCCGGTCAGCGGTGGCGGCCCGGTCCGGCCTACCACCAGCGACGTTACGAAGCAGGTCGGGCGCGGGCGTCACACCGCGGGGTGAGCTGCGGGGTGATGTCCGGGGGTGAGGTGCGGGGTGACCGGGTGGCGGGCGGGCGGCGCGGATCACCCCGGGTATCGCCCCGCGCTACGGCGCGCCCGTACCGGTGCGGAGCCGATGCTGTGGGAGTCGGGTCGTACCGCCCGGCGCCCGGCGCTCCAGGGTCCAAGGCCCAAGGGCGCCGCGCCGGCCACGACTTCCGCGCCGGCCACGACCTCCGGCACCTCCACGACTTCCGAACGACCTCCGAGACAGGGAGTCCGCTCATGTCCTCGCTCACCCAAGCCATGGTGATCAACGCCGCCGTCCTCTTCGCCGTCTTGGAGGCGGACCTCGGGCCGCACCGCAAGATCGGCGCCTTCCGCATCCTGCGGCCGCTCCTGATGGCGGGCACGATCGTCCCGCTGTTCATCGCGTCGCCCGCCACCGACGGGTACGGCCTCGGCATGGAACTGGTCGCCGTTGTCGCGGGGGTCGTCGCCGGGCTGTGCGCGGCCAGCTTCACCCACGTCTACACAAGCCCCCGGACCGGAAGGCCGGTCAGCCGTACCGGCGTTGCCTACGCGGGCTTGTGGGTCGCCGTGATCGGCGCTCGCGCGGCTTTCTCGTACGGCTCCGAGCACTGGTTCTCCGCGCAGCTCGGGCACTGGATGATCCACCACCAGGTCACGGTGGACGCGCTCACGGACTCGCTGCTGCTGATGGCGGTGGCGATGACGCTGACCCGTACGCTCACGCTCGCCACGCAGGCGGCGGCCCTGCGGCGGCAGAACCGGAGGCCGGCGGTCGTGGTCTCCGCGTGAGCGGTCGCGGCCGAGGGCCGGTCGTGGCCCGGGAGCGGCGCCGGGACGGGACACAATGTCGGGCATGGACAGGGAAGCGCCGGCCGGCGGTGGGGCCGGGCGGCGCGGTCACATCCGCGCCACCCGTTCCGTCAGTGAGGCGTGCACCCTTTGACGACGAGTGACAACGACGACGCGAACCTGCTGGCCCGCCACTTCGAGGCGTACCGCTCGCACCTGAGAGCGGTCGGCTACCGCATGCTCGGCTCCTTCAGCGAGGCCGACGACGCGGTGCAGGAGACGTGGCTGCGGCTGAACCGTACCGACCCCGACGGCATCGACAACCTCGGCGGCTGGCTCACCACGGTCACCGCGCGGGTCTGCCTCGACATGCTGCGCTCGCGTGTCGCGCGTCGCGAGGATTCCCTGGACACGCACGTGCCCGACCCGCTGGTGAGCGCGGCGGACGCGGCCGACGATCCCGAACAGGAGGCGCTGCTCGCGGATTCGGTCGGCCTGGCGCTGCTCGTCGTGCTGGACACCCTCGCCCCGGCCGAGCGCCTCGCGTTCGTGCTGCACGACATGTTCGCCGTGCCGTTCGACGACATCGCGCCCGTCGTGGGCCGTACGCCGGTCGCCGCCCGGCAACTCGCCAGCCGGGCCCGGCGGCGGGTCCAGGGTGCCGCGGCCACGCCCGATCCCGATCCGGGCCGGCAGCGGGAGGTGGTGAACGCCTTCCTCGCGGCCGCGCGGGACGGCGACTTCGACGCGCTCGTCGCCGTGCTCGACCCCGAGGTCGTGCTGCGTGCGGATGCCGGCGCCGGACGGCACGGGCGCTCCCAGGAGGTGCACGGCGCCGCCGACGTCGCGCGCCAGGCGCTGCTGTTCCGCGGGGCGGGGGCCGCGCCGCGCCCGGTGATCGTCAACGGCGCCCCGGGCACCCTCACGGTGGCGGGCGGCTTCCCGCAGGCGCTGGTGGCCTTCACCGTGCGGAAGTCCCGGATCACCCACATCCATGTGCTCGCCGACCCCGCCCGCCTCGCCGCCCTCGGGCTCCCCGCGGAGTAGGGCCTTTTCTGCGGATCCACGTGGGTCCACGTGGGGCCGCGCTACTCCGGGCTGTTCGGTGTGCCCCGGAGCGCGGAGGCGGTGGCCGCGAGCAGGGACATGCCGGCCGCGGTCGCGAAGACGATGACCAGACCGTGGTGGAAGGGCGAGGAGATGAGGTTCGGGAAGAACTCCTTTCCGGTGAGGACGTCGCGATTGTGCGCGGGCAGCTTCGCCAACGTTCCGGAGGGCTTCAGCAGCGTCTCGACCGGGTTCACCCCGAGGAACGCCGAGAACACCGTGGACACCGGCGGGAGCGTCGCCGCGTGGTGGGCGACTCCCGCCGGAACCCCCTGGGCCCGCAACCCGGCCTGGAGCGTGCTCGGGAGACGGTCGGCGAGCCCGACGATCAGCAGCGAGAAGAAGACGCCGATCGACAGCGACGTCCCCGAGTTCTGGAACGTGGACCGCATCCCGGAGGCCGCCCCGCGGTGCGTCGCGGGCACGCTCGACATGATCGCGGACGTGTTGGGCGCGGAGAACATGCCCGAGCCCATCCCGTTGAGCAGGATGAGCAGCGCGAACGCCCAGTAGGGGAAGTCGATCGGCAGCAGGAGCAGCCCGACGAAGCTGCAACCGAAGAGCAGCAGCCCGCCGGTGGTGAACCAGCGCACTCCGAACCGGTCGGAGAGCGTTCCGGAGACCGGCCCGGCCAGCAGGAACCCCGCGGTCAGCGGCAGCAGGAAGATGCCCGCCCACAGCGGCGCGTCCTCGAAGGCGTAGCCGTGCAGCGGCAGCCAGATGCCCTGGAGCCAGATGATCAGCATGAACTGGAGCCCGCCGCGGGCGATGGAGGCGAGCAGCGCGGCGGCGTTCCCGGCGGCGAAGCTACGGTTGCGGAAGAGCGCGAGGTTGAACATCGGCTGTTTCACCCGGGTCTCGATCAGCCCGAACGCGACCAGGAGTACGGCGCCGCCGATCAGCCCGGTGAGCACCTTGGGGCTGGTCCACCCCATGGTGTGGCTGCCGTAGGGCTGGATGCCGTAGGTGATGGAGACGAGGATCAGCCCGCAGCCCAGCGCGAAGGTGAGGTTGCCCCACCAGTCGATCCGGGCCGGGTTGCGCGCGGAGATCTCCCGCAGCGAGCGGTATGCCCAGATGGTGCCGAAGATGCCGACGGGGACGTTCACCCAGAACACCGCGCGCCAGTCCCACGCGGAGAGCAGCCCGCCGAGCACCAGTCCGATGAACTGCCCGGACAGTGCGGAGATCTGGTTGATGCCGAGCGCCATGCCGCGCTGGCGGGCCGGGAAGGCGTCGGTGAGGATCGCCGCGGAGTTCGCCATCAACATCGCGCCGCCCAGCGCCTGGACGATCCGCCAGCAGATCAGCCACAGCGCGCCGTGCGTGCCGCGCGCGGGGTCGAAGGAGAGCGCGATGGAGGCGAGGGTGAAGATGACGAAGCCGAGGTTGTAGATCTTCACCCGGCCGACGATGTCGCCCAGCCGCCCGAGGCTCACCACGAGCACCGCGGTGACCAGCAGGTAGCCCATGATCATCCACAGCAGGTAGGTGATGTTCCCGGGCGCGAACGGGTCGAGGTGGATACCGCGGAAGATCGCGGGCATCGAGATGATGACGATCGACGCGTCCACCATCGCCATGAACATCCCGAGGCTGGTGTTGGACAGCGCCACCCACTTGTAGCGGTCGGGGCGGTCGCCCGGCGGGCCGGCCGGCTCGGCGGCGACGGTGGCGGCCGTACTGCCGCCGGGCCCGTGCGGCCGACCGCCCCGACCGCCCGGACGGCCCGGCCCGCCGCTGGGACTGCCGCCCGGACCGCCGCTGGGACTGCCGCCCGGACCGCCGTCCGGACCGCCGTCCGGACCGCCGTCGGGGCTCCCGCTGGAACTGCCGGACGGCTGCTCAGACACGTCGGGTGATCCTCTCCAGCAGCGGGATCGCGGCCGCCAGTTGCTCCTGTTCGTGCGCGGTCAGCTCCTCGCCGATGGCGGCGGTGAGCCGGCGGGCTCGTTCGCGGCGGGCGCCGTGCAGGCCGTCGCGGCCGCTGTCGGTGAGCGATACGACGATCCTGCGGCCGTCGTGCGGGTCCTGCGTGCGGGAGACCAGGCCGCGTTCGGCCAGCACCCCGACGATCGTGCACATCGACTGCGGCCTGATCCCCTCGCGCGCGGCCAGTTCCGACGCGGTGGCCGGGCCCTCGCGGTCCAGCAGCACCAGCGCCGAGGTCTGGGACAAGGTCAGTTCGCCGCCCGGCTTGACCGTGCGCAGCCGCCGGATCAGCGGGCCGAGCGCGGCGCGCAGGTCCGTGGCGATCCTTGCCGGGCCGGAGGGTGGTGCCTCGGCGGGGGCCGCGGCCGGTCCTGGACCAGCGGCCGGTCCTGGACCAGCGGCCGGTCCCGGATCCGGGATCGACGTCCGGTCCGGTGCTGGGATCACGGTCGGGGGACCGCCAGTTGATGACATGATCTTCAGTATAAACTGATCAGTCCAGCCTTATGGTATAGGTGACGCTCATGAGTGATTCCCTCCCCGGTACCCCCACCGGTTCGCTGACCGCGACCACCGTCTTCCTCGCCGGTCAGGGCGGCGACCTGATCGAGACGTACCTCGCCCGCCCGGAGGGCGACGCCCGCCGCGGTGGTGTCGTCGTCATCCACCACATGCCCGGATACGACCAGCAGACGAAGGAGATGGTCCGGCGCTTCGCCGAGTTGGGCTACGACGCGGTCTGCCCCAACCTGTACGCGCGTGAGGCCCCCGGTGCCGCTCCCGACGACGCGGCGGCCGTGGCGCGTGCGCAGGGCGGCGTACCCGACGAGCGGCTGATCGGCGACGTGGCCGGTGCCGCCGCGTACCTGCGGGCGCTGCCCACTTCCAACGGCAAGGTCGGTGTCATCGGACACTGCTCGGGCGGCCGCCAGGCCGTGCTCGCCGGCTGCGCCACGGATGTGGACGCGGTGGTGGACTGCTACGGCGCCTTCGTCATCGGTCCGGTGCCCGAGGGCTCCCCGATGAAGGTCACCAGCCTCGTGGACCGGCTCCCCGACCTGAAGGCGCCGCTGCTCGGTCTGTTCGGCGAGGAGGACACCCACCCGGGCCCGGCCGAGGTCGCCGAACTCGGCCGTCTGCTCACCGTGTCGGACAAGTTCTTCGAGTTCCACACCTACCCGGGCGCCGGCCACGGCTTCTTCGCGGTGAACCGCCCCAACTACAACGTCGCCGCGGCGACCGACGGTTGGGAGCAGATCGCGGAGTTCTACGGCCGGTACCTGACCGACGGCGAGAAGGGCTGACCCGACCATGTGCACCTACACCACCGTCAAGGACGTCGTCGACGGCAGCGCCAAGGGGCCGAACGGCTCGTGGTTCCACGTCACCGACGTGACCGTCTACTTCGACCACCCGGTCCACGCGATGGCCGAGCACACCTTGAACGTCGACTTCGCCAACCCGGCCAAGGGGCCTTCCGCCCGGGTCGCGTTGGAGCTGACCGCGGAGTCTGCGCGCAACCTGATCGCCGCGATCCAGGACGCGCTGGCCGCGGTGCCGGCGGAGATGCAGGTCTGAGCCGGTCCCACCCCGCAAGCCGCCCGGGCGCGGGCCCCTTCCCCGCGCCCGGGCCCCGTTCCGTCCTTCCCCCGTTCCCCTTGCTCCCGTTCCTCTTCCGCCCGCTGCGTGCTCGTGCTCCGCACTCCGTGCGGGCGGCCCGACGCGGTCGTCGACGATCTTCCCGTGAAGATTGTCGTGACGCGTGTGGCGTTGCGCCACGGGGCTGTAACAGGCCCTGACATGGGAATGTGCCCATGCCAAGATCGTCATGTCCGCAGGTGGCCGCCCCGTCCGGAGGGCGGGATCGAACCTGTTGCCACTCGGAGCGGACGACAGCGTCGAGAGGGAAAGAAGGACATCATGCGTACCAGGACTGCTCGTTGGGGTCTGTCGACTGCCGTGCTCGTGGCCGCAGGACTGGCGTTGACCGCGTGCGGACCTGACAACGGGAACTCCGCGGACGGCTCCGCCACCACTTCGCCGGTCGCCACGGGTTCCGCACAGCCCACCACCCCGCCCACCGCCGCGAGCGGTCCGGGCTCTTCCCAGGCCGCGACGTCGGGGTCGGGCACCGCCGACAAGTCCGGGGTGAAGTGCACCGACCGGATCGACTACGCGGGCGATCCGCGGTCCAACGCCGAGATCAACAGCATCGGTGAGCGGACCGGCAGTTGCCCGTCGCCGTCCCCCGCCACCGGCAGCGGCGTCGCCAACGCGGGCCACGAGAGCACGATCGTCGGCACCCTGGAGTACCTCGCGCCCGGCAAGCTGCTCGTCAAGCCGCAAGGCGGCGGCACGGACCAGGCGTTCTACGTCTCCGACTCGACGGCGATCCTCGGCGCGGCCGCGATCTGCTCGGGCCCCGACGGCAACGTGACCATCGGAAGTGACGACTACGGCACCACGAAGTGCACCGAGGGCCAACTGGAGAAGGCCGCGAAGATGAGCAGCGTGACCGTCCGCGTCATCATGAACCGCACGTCCGGCAGTGTCGAGACGGTCGCCGAGCGGTACCACCCGTAACTCCCAGGGTCGTAAGCCCCGCCGCCGGCGCCTACTTCGCGTCCAGCCTGGCCAGGTCGCGCAACGCGGCCTCCTCCACCGCCGGCAGGTGGTGGGTCCGCGCGAGGCCGAGCGACTCCTCCCAGCACGTACGGGCGGCGGCGCCGTCGCCGCGCGCCAGGTGGGCGCGGCCGAGGACCTCCAGGACGTCCGCCGCGGTGGCGCGGTCGCCGAGCCGGTCGAGCAGGGCGAGCGTCTCCTTGAGCGCGTCGATCGCCTCGGCGGGACGGCCCCGGGTGAGCCGGGTCTTGCCGAGGCTGGTGAGGGTGCGCGCGATGCTGACCATCGAGCCGCGGGTGCGCCAGGCCGCGAGCGCGTCGCGGAAGCACTCCTCGGCGGCCACCGGGTCGCCCGCGTACAGGTGGGTGTCGCCGAGGTTGCCCAGCACCGTGGCCACCCGGTCGAAGTCGCCGAGCGAGCGGTGCAGTTCGAGCGACCGGTGGCCGTACTCCAGCGCGAGGCCGTACTCGCCGGTGCCGCTGTGCAGGGCGGTGAGGTTGGTGAGGATCGCGGCGACCCCGCGCTGGTCGCCGGCCGCCTCGAAGCGCGCGCGGGCGACGTGCAGATGGCCCAGGCTCACGTCGTACCGCTCGGCCATGCCGTGCGCGACGCCGAGTCTGCTGTGCATCCACGCCTGCCCGAGCACGTCGCCGTGCTCGGTGACGCAGGCCATCGCCTCCTCCAGGCAGGCGGTCCACTCGCCGGTCCACCAGTACGCCTGCGCGTAGCCGAACAGCCCGGCCGCGGTGCGCCAGGCGAGCTCCGGCCAGCCGTGCGCGATCGCGGTGGTGATCGACTCCTTGATCGCCGGCAGTTCGCGCACGCACCAGCGCAGCGCTTCCTCGTCGCTGGTGAACTCGGCCGCGGGCAGCACCGGTTGCTCGTCGAGCGGCGGCAACGGGTGCCCCTCGGGGGCGAGTACGGCAAGCGAGGCGGCGACCGTGGCGGCGTACCAGACGGTGATCCGGCGCAGCGCGGAACGGCCTTCCGCCGCGGGGAGTTCGGCGCGCGCGCAGACCGCGGCGTACTCGCCGACCAGGTCGTGGAAGCTGTACCGGCCCGGCTGGGGTGCCTCCAGCAGGTGCGCGTCGACGAGCGCTTCGAGTACGTCGTCGGCGGCGCTCGCGGACTCCCGGCCGAGCAGCGCCGCGGCGGCCGACGGGTCCAGCCCGTGCCCCGGCCAGACCCCCAGCGTCCGGAACGCGCAGGCCGCGGCGCGGTCCGCGGCGAGCGGGCTGTCCCGCATCGCGACGTAGCTCATCGCGAAGGTGTCCTGGACCGCGAGGCCACCGGTGGAAAGGGCGTGCAGCCGGGAGCGGCCCTGGCCGTCGAGGCGTTCGGCGAGCGCGGTCAGCGGCCAGTTGGGGCGGGCCGCCATCCGGGCACCGGCGATCCGCAGCGCCAGCGGCAGCCCGCCGCATGCGGCCAACACCCCTGCGGCCGCGTCGGGTTCGGCCGCCACCCGCTGTCTTCCGCACAGGACGACCAGCAACTCCCGCTGCTCCTCGACGGAGAGCGGCTCCAGCGCCAGCCGCGCGGCGCCGGGCAGTTCGCCGAGGGTGCGCCGGCTGGTGACGATCACCGCGATGTCGCCGCCGCCCGGTAACAGCGGCACCACCTGGGCCGCGTCGCCCGCGTTGTCCAGCATCAGCAGGACGCGCCGGCCGTGCAGCGCGTCGCGCCACAACACCGCCCGGTCGTCCGGGTCCTCGGGCAACGGCTGGCTGTCCGCGCCGAGGTCGCCGAGGAAGCGGGCCAGCAGGTCGGCAGGCTTGCGGGCGCCGCCGGCGCCGAACCCGCGCAGGTCGGCGTAGAGCTGGCCGTCGGGGAACTCGGCCCGCAGCAGGTGCGCGGCGCGGACCGCGAGTGCGGTCTTGCC
>NZ_JACEGK010000154.1:0-14635 GCF_056859195.1 Streptomyces sp. NH27 | reverse complement strand
GTCCTGGAGGCTGTCGACGATCTCCACGGCCATCCCGGCATCGACGCCGCACGTCCACAGCGGGAGGAGTAGGGGGTGGCCGGGTGGGCCGACCAGGCGCAGGAGGCGCACGCCAGCGTGGGCTGCCGCGCTGATGGCGTGGAGTCTTCCGATGGTCCGTATGTCGATGGCGGCGTCCAGGCGCAGTTCCAGGACGATCGGGCTTGCGGCGGTCGGCCGGGTGAGGGTGGCGGCGTGGGTCATTGGTGCTCCTGAACGAGCGGGGAGGAGGTGCGGGATACGGGGGTGCCGGTTTGAGGGGTGTTCAGTGGTCGGTTGCGGCGAGGACCGCCTCGGCGCCGACGGCGAGCGGGGCGGAGGGCGGTATCGGGGTGTGAAGGTGCGCGATGTGTGCCCACCGGCCGGGGAACCGGGCGGAGAACTCCAGGTGGCCACCCGGACCGAGGGCGTGCTCGGCCAGCCGCAGCCGCTGGATGTCACTGGTGCCGGCCGGGGCGTAGATGTGGAAGGCGTCGCGCAGGATGCGGGAGACCGGTGCCTGGGCGTCGAGGCCCGCGGCGCCGTGTATCTCCATCGCCAGCCGCACGCTGTCCAGGAGCAGGTCGGCCCCGACGAGCTTGGCGTGGATGAGGTCCGCGTCGCACGGGTGGCCGTGGTCCAGGGCGTACAGCGCGGTGTAGAGCGCCACGTGTGCGCTGCGGCGGTTGGCTTCGATCCGGCCGATTCTGTCGGTGACGGTCGGCAGGTCGGCCAGGGATTTCCCGTAGCGGGTGCGGTGCTGTGCGAAGTCGGTGGTCTCTTCGAGCAGGGCCGTGTGCAGGCCGAGGGCTACTGCCGCGAGCTGTGGCCGCCCGTACAGGATGGACGTGGAGTAGGCGGCGGTCAGGCCGTCCCCGGCCGCGCCGAGGACGTGGTCCTGGGGGACGCGTACGTCGGCGAAGTGCACGCGTCCGAAGGAGAATCCGTGCAGGCCCAGGCGTTCGCCGTGCGGGGCCGGGGACACGCCGGGCAGGTCGGCCGGCACCACGAACGCGGTCAGGCCGCCGGAGCCGGGGCCGGTGCGCGCGACGACGACGTGGTGGGTGGCGGTGTGGCTGTTGCCGATGTGGGCTTTGACGGCGTTGATCTGCCAGCCGCGTCCGCGGCGCCGGGCGGTCGCGTGCATGCCCAGTACATGGCTGCCGGAGCCTTCTTCGGTGACCGCGATGGTCGGGAGAACGGCTCCGCTGGCGATCGCCGGCAGCCACCGCTCCCGTTGCAGTGCGCTGCCCAGGTGGAGGATTGGGGCGGTGCCGAGTTCTGCGGCCTGCATGGCCGCGCCGGTGGCGCCGCTGACGCGCGACAGTTCCTCGGCGATGATCGCGGCGGCGGTATGGCCGAGGTCCATCCCGCCGTATGCTCTCGGGATCGTCGCGCCCGTCCATCCCTCCTGGGCCAGCAGCCGGGGCAGTTGGGGGTCGACGGCCCGGTCGCGCTCCATGCGGGCGACCCGCGGGGCGATCTGTGTTTCGGCGAACTTGCGGACGTGGTCGCGCAGCGTGGTGAGGCGTTCCGAGGTCAGTGCGGTCACCAAGTCCTCCCGCGGTCTGGGGTGGTTGAGCGGTGCGGTGGCGGTCACAGGAGGCCGCGTTCGTGGGCGCGCCGGTCGATGACCGCCACGGCCTCGTCGCGGGCGGCGTTGGCGAGCATGAGGCTGCGCTGGCCGGTGGACTGGTCCATCGGTTCGGGCCCGATGAAGCAGACCGAGCCGAAGCAGATGCCCAGCCGGTCGTGGATGAGGGGTGCACCGGCGTAGGTGCGCACGCCCAGCCTGTCCACGACGACGTTGCTCTTGAACCTCGGGTGCGCGTACAGGTGCGGGAGGATCAGCGCGACGGGCCGGTGAAGGACCTCCGGGCAGTAGCCGTAGTCCAGCGGCATCGAGCGGTCGACCGGGGGCGCGTCCTGCGCGCAGTACAGGCCGGGAAAATGCTGCCAGTCGGTGATGAAGTTGACCATTGCCCAGGGCTGCCCGCTTGCGTGGCCCAGCTCGGCCGCGATGGCGTCGAGTTCGGGGTCGGATTCGACGTCCAGACCGAGGTCCTGAAGGAGTTCGGCGCGCCGCCGCACGTCGACGTCCACCTGGGGGACATGCATTCCGGAGCGGGAGTCGAAGGTCATGCGGGCGCTCCGATACGGGGAGAAGGGACGGGGGCGTGGCGGGTGATGGCGTGGCGGACCAGGGCGGCCAGGGCGGTGGTGGCAGACGAACGGTCGCGGGCGTCGCACCACACGACCGGGACGTGCGGCGCGAGGTCGAGGGCGTCGCGGATCTCGTCAGCGCTGTAGTGGTAGCGGGCGCCCTCGAAGACGTTGACGGCGATGACGAAGGGCATCCGGCGCTGCTCGACGTAGTCGATCGTGGGGAAGGCACTCTCCAGCCGTCGGGTGTCGACCAGGACGACGGCGCCGACCGCTCCGTGGGTCAGCCCCTCCCACAGGAACCAGAAGCGGTCCTGACCCGGAGTGCCGAACACGTACAGCGTCAGATCCCGCTCAAGGGTCAGCCGTCCGAAGTCCACCGCGACCGTGGTGGTCGACTTCCGCTCCACGCCCGCCAGGCAGTCCGTCTCGGCGCTGGGGCGGGTGAGCCGCTCCTCGGTGCGCAGCGGCCGGATTTCGCTGACCGCCGTGACCAGGGTGGTCTTGCCGACGCCGAACGGTCCGACAACGAGGATCTTGACGGCGGTCGTGCCGGCGTCTGCTCCTGCCGGGGTCACCATGCGCTCAGCCCTTCGAGGACGCGCCGCAGGATGTCCACGTCGCTGCCGGGCGTGGCCGTCGCCATGCGCGGCAGGAGCAGGGCACCGATGTCCAGCAGATCGCCGATGAGCACCTTGGCGGCCCACACCGGGCGGCGGATGGCGGCGGCGATCTCGGCCACCGACACGGAGCGTTCGCCGCAGGCGTCGAGGACCTGGGCCTCTTCCGCGTCCAGCGGCCGCGTATTGCCGTCGGCAGGGATCACCTGTGTCTCCAGATACAGGGCATGGGCGACGGAGGTACGTCCCCCGGTCACGACATAGGTGCGCGGCTCACGCGGAGCCGGGTCCGGGACGCCGGCCGTCGCGGGCTCGTTCCAGGACAAGGGCATTACCGCTCCAGTCCAGCGGCCGGTTCGACGGCGGTGCGGGCGGGGGTCGCCAGGTGGGCGCGGACGCTGGCGATGAGGGACACCATCTCGTGGCCGATCAGGTTCGCGTCGGCGTCCACCCCGGTGACGACGATCAGCACGCTCCCGGAGGCGGCGCTCATCACGAAGATCCTCGTGGTGGACGTCTCGATGAAGGCTTGCCGCAGGTCGCCGTCTTCCAGGCCCTGGGCGAGGGAGTGCAGACCGGCGCCCAGGGCGGCCAGGCGGTCCGCGTTGTCGCGTTCCGCGCCTGCCACGCTCACCGGCAGGCCGTCAGCGGTGGCGAGTTCGGCCACCACCACTCCAGCAACGGTGCTGATGAAGCGCTCCAGCAGGAAGGAGAAGTCCTCCCGGTGCTGTTGAAGGGCGCTGGCGCGCTCGTCGAACTCGGCGATACCGATCATGATTACTCCAGGAAAGTCTCGGGACGGCGCGCGGTCAGTGCGCCGGGTGACGTACGGGACGGTCCGTCACGGGCCGCTGTGCTGGCCCGGATCGTGCCGCCCGGGCGGGGGATCGCCGAGGTGAGCGGCGCCCTGGAGGAACGCGCCGATGGTGCCGGCGGCGACGTCTCGGGGGGCGTCGGCCGCGCGGTCGGGCTCGCGGGCCGGAGCAGGCCGCGGCGTGGCACGGTGCCGGCGCGGGAGGTGCGGGCGCTGCTCGCGGTCGTGCTGCACCTCCTCGGGCGCCGCGTGCGGGGCAGCGCCACGCTCGCGCACCAGTACTGGCTGTGGCGGACGCGAAGCCGCGGCTTCGGGCGACTCCATCGGCGATACCGGCGCGCCGGCAGCGCCGCGCTGCTGCGAGGAACTGCTCGTCGGCAGGATCAGGAGCTTCGGCGGAACGACGACGGTTGCCCGGGTGCCGCGCTCGCCGGCCGGGTGGAGCGAGACCAGCAGGCTGTACGTCCGCGCGAGCATGGCTGCGCTCAGCAGCCCGATCCGGCCTTCCATCAGCCGGTCGCGCACCACGGCGGGGTCGGGGTCCGCCAGGAGGTTGTTGTTGATCCGCAGGTCGTCGACGGACATGTGCAAGCCCGCATCGGTCACCGTGATGACCAGCCCGGAGGAGTCCAGGCCGCTGGCGATGTCGACCGGATCGCGGCTGAACCGGCACGCGTTTTCCGTCACGGCGGCCACCACGTGGATCACGCTCGACCTGGCGTAGGCGGCGACACCGACGGGTGCGACGGCACCGATGCGGACCCGTGCGTAGTCCTCGATCTCCTGGATCGCCTGCCGCAGGATCGTCAGCACGTCCGCCGCGTCGCCGCTCTGACGCAGATGGTCCCCGGCCAGGACCTGGACGGCCTCCCCGTCCCGACGCATCTGGACAAGGAGATGGTCCACGCGCAGCAGGCCGTGCAGCAGGTCCGGGTCCTCCGTCCGGGTCTCCAGCACGTCCAGCTCGCCTAGCACGCGGTTGAGCCGTCCACGCAGCCTTCGGCCTATGCCGGCCATCGCCGTCAGCTCCGCATCTGCGGTACCGGTCGGCACCGCCGCCGACTGAATCAGCGCGTCCCGCACCTGGTGCCCCAGAAGCAGCAGTTGCCGGTCAAACGTGTCGAACCGGCCGCCGGGCCGAGTTTGAAGCGCCGGAGGCGCCGGTCGCGCGGGGACATGGCCCTGCCGTACCTCGGCCAGCAGATTCGCGATCTCGGTCGTGATGCCGTCGACCGTCGTCTGGTAGTGGTCCAGCCAGGCAGCGGCGAGGTACCGGAAGTCCTGCTGCTGCGCGGCAGACGCGGTCGACACTTCGCGGTAGGCGGCGGTCAGTTCGCCATGCGAGTCGCGAAGAACGGACACGGCATCGCCCAGAGAGGAACTGGCGCGCCGCCAGAACGCGCCCGCCTCCTCGCGCAGTTCAGCCTCCGCCGCGGCCTGCGCTGTCCGCTCGGCGCTGTTATCGACGACCAACGCGACGGTCCGCGCACCCCGACGAATCGCCCACCCCGCGCCGACCGCGGCGCACGCCGCGACAACCGTCCCGAACGCAGCGTTCACCTGGTGGCCGGCAACCGCGCAACCGCCCCAGATCACCACCGGCGCCACTGTCCACGCCACAGCCGGCCCGGCAAGGTGGCGCCGGATCAGCGCAGCAACCACGGACGCGGACGTGTCCTCGGCACGAGGACGGACGGCGTGGGACGGCATCACGAATCCCCCTCAGGGACGGCGAAACGAGCGATGTTGGTACGTGTGACCGATCGCTGCGAGTGGCGTTAACGCTGAGGCCCGAGAGCGGATGACGGGCCCTGCCCGACAGTGTCCGACGCTCGTCGGACAGCACGGACAGCAACCGCCGGTTCAGGCTCACGGGCTGGCGCCCGTACCCCCTGGAACTGTCGCCGGAACCAAATGGGGACCCAGCCGACGGCTGGGTCCCAGATCACCAGGCGAATGCGCACTGTGCCAGGTCGGACACTGTGGGCTCTGCGTAGGCTCTTCGTGTCCGCGCTGGTCAGATCGTTACCAGTCGATGGGTTCACGACCATGGAAGAAGCCGCCGCTTGGACCGTCGGCAGGCAGTTGGCTCAGCCACAGCATGCCTTCGGCAGCCTCAGAAGGGGTGTACTGCGGGGCACCGTAGCCCATTCGAGTCTGGACCGTGCCCGGGGAGGCGCTGTTCACGAGGATGTTTTCATCCCGGGTCTCCGCTGCGAAGATGCGCGTGAGTCCGTTCACGGCGGTCTTCGAGATCCGGTACGCGGCGCTGCCTGAGTCCTGGATGCCCGCCAGGCTGCCCATGTGGCTGCTGACGTTCGTGATGCGCCCGTAGCCGCCCAGGCGCATCAGCCGGACAGCTTGCTTGCAGCACCGCCACGTGCCAAGCACGTTGACGTTGAGAGTAGCCTCGGCGGTTTCGATGTCGGTCTGAGAAGGCTTCTGCCCTCGGTCGATCGCGATGCCAGCGTTGTTGACCAGGACGTCCAGCCTGCCGAAGTCCCTTTCCACATCGGCGAAGAGGCGGTTGACGCTGGCGGGAGCGGTGAGGTCCAGTTCGCCGGGACGGACATCCAGGCTGCCCTCGTTCAGCATGGATACAGCAGCCTCGGCGTCGGAGAGGCGGCGAGCGGTGAGGACGACGGACAGACCGCGGCGGGCGAGACCTGCAGCCAGAGCGTATCCCAGCCCCCGGTTGGCTCCAGTGACGACGGCGATACGCGCTTGCGAGCTATGAGAGGGATGATCCACCGCGCTATGCGACCAGATCGCGCAGCCGTTCGTCTACTGCACGCGCAGCAGGGTGGTCACGATGGCAGGCTAGCTGTTCGCGCACGCCCTTCAGCAGTGCCTGGTTGCGGGCCGAGGCCGTGCTGGCCGCGGCCGAAATGCCGGATGTCTCGTCCGACAGAAGAATGCAGGCGCGGTCAAGGTCGCCCATGGCGAGTGCCGAGCGGCACAGCCACAACTGGTAGGTGGCCCGGTCCCGGGGCCTGGAGTCGGGCTGGCTTTCTAGTGCGGTCTCCAGCAGTTTCATCGTGCTGGCATGACGGCCCAGAATCTGGTGTGAGGCAGCGGTCTGCGCGGCCAGCTCGCCCGGCCCAAAATAGGAGGTCTGCGGAGGATGATCGTCGCGGTCCAGCGCGCGTTCCAACAGTTCGGTTGCCTCGCCGAGCCGGATTTGGGAAGTAGCCCGGTTTCCCAGGACAGCCTCGACGCGGGCCTGGCGGGTGGCGACCATCGCCTGCACACGGAGCGAGCCGTGCGCGGATGCCCGCCGGCCGGCCGCCAGGAGGAGCTGGGCGTCCTCGGGACGCTCGGACTCGATCAGGAGCAGCGAAAAGCTCTTGATCGTGTTTGCGGCGGCGGAGGCGTCCCCGGTTTCGCGCGCGGCACGCAGGGCGGCCACGAAATACGTCTCGGCGGCGGCACGACGGCCGGCGTCGCATGCGGCCCAGCCCCCCAGACGGCTGAGTTCAGCGGTGACCTTCAGCAGCCGTACCCGGGCGGCGCGGCCCAGCGGCCAGTCCAGCATCTGGCGGGCGGTGGCCAACTCGGCGCTGATGCCAGCCAGTACCACGCCGCCGCCGTAGAGGTTCTCCTGCTGCCGAAGCACGGGCAATCGTGACTCGAATGTCGTGACAACGTCGTCAGCCGAACCGGCCTGGGCATCCTCGGGCAAAGTGCCTGGCACGTGTGCTGTTGCTACGTTGCCCAGGCGTTCAGCCATCCCGGCCAATGCAGCCGAACTGATCGTGAGGAACCCGCGCCGGTCCATCGCCGCCTCGCCGGTTGCGTCCAATGCCGCCAGGACGCCGAGCAGGTTCCAGGGCGAATCCACGTCGGCGCCGTCAGTTCCAGGTAACCACGTCGGCCACGGTCGTGCTAGGACCACGGATTCCGGTACACCCACAAGCTGAGCCAGTGCCAGCTGACTTGGCCGGTCCGGGACGACTCCCCAGTGCTCCCATCGCCAGATCTTCTGACGGTCATCGGCGCCGCCGATGATTCCGGCGTGACGCCGTGCCAGGTCGCGCAGAGTCCATCCGTGAGCGCGGCGGAGGGCAGCCAACGGATGCCGGCTTGTTGGCGGCTCTGACTGAGGCTGCAATGGGCCGCGCCCGGCTGCGAAGTCGTCCAGAAGCGCCTGCGCACGAAACCACAGCTCAACTGCCATCTTCCGGCGTCCGGTTTCGTACTCCGACAGTCGCTGAGCGCCGATCCCGAGCTGAGTGGCGAACTGGCGCAGTGAGATACCGGCCGCCGTCCGACGGCCGCGCAAATCCGGTCCTCGCTCGTCCACTTCGAAGGCGGCGCCGCCGGTCATCCGAGCCTGCCGGACAGCGACCAGACACAACTGTTCCCTGAACCAGACTCCGGCGGTGTCCAGCCCCACCCGAGACTGAGCGCGTCCACCAGCAGCAGTCCCCGACCGCGTTCAGCCTCGTTGTCGGCAACAGCCGTCCTGGGGGAAGCGGTCAGGTCGGCGGGTACCAGCCATTCGTGAACCGCCACCCTCACCTGATCGCCGACCAGGGTCAGGCGACAGGCAACGACACCAAACGAACCGTGGATGAAAGCGTTGGCGACCGGATCACTCTCGCCCAGTGCGGCAGTTGCCCCGAGGGTGTCGGCCACGCACCAGTTCTCCATGAGGTCCATTGCCCAGTGCCGCGCAACTGGGGCCGACTCCGGCAAGCCAGGCAGCACGCACATCTGCTGGTGCTGGGTCTGCGGTGCCGATCGGGCGATCATTGTGGCCATGAAGTGCGCCTTCCAGGATGGGCGGACCGGACAGCAGCCTGGGCCAGGGCATCCAGCGCTGTCCTTGGCACATGCCACGCAGGGCCACCGATGTGCCACGTGCGGTGATCCCACGTCAGCATGCCCGCCGGGAGACGGCTTTGGCAATGTGACTGGTCAAATTGACTAACGAAGGTTGTTCGAGATCGGGACAGACGGCACACTGGCAGCCATGGCGCAGTCGAAGAGCACGGTGCCGGCCTCTGTGCCGCGGCGCGAGCTAGCCCAGATGCTCAAAGAGCTGCGCGCGGCCGCAGGGCTGACGTTGGCCGAGGCCGCGGGAAGCGTCGGCGTAGACCATGGGCACCTGAGCCGCGTCGAACGGGCGACCCGCGGCATCTCGGAAGACCTGCTCGCCAAACTGCTCGACCATTGCTACGCCGACCTGGTGACCGCCCCGGATCGGGAAAGGGCGTTCGCCCTCCTGCGCTCCGACTCGGCCGAGGAGAATCCCTACAAACGACACAGCAGCCTTCTGGCGCCGACGCAGTACGGGGGATACCTCAAATTCGAAGCAGGCGCCTCCGCGTTGCGCGCGTACGAACTGGCGCTGGTTCCTGGGCTGGTACAGACCGAAGAATATGCAGCTACGGTCATTCGGGACATGCGGCCCGACCTCACTCCACAGCAGGTAGCCACCCTGGTCGCCATCCGACGCCAGCGGCAGGAACGATTGATCGGCGCTGGAAAGACCTTCCACGCTGTGATCGACGAAGCTGCACTAAGACGACCAGTCGGTCCTCCTGGCCTCATGAAGCGACAACTGAGGCGGCTTATCGAAGTCGTTGAGCACCCGTCAGTCTCCGTGGGCTTCCTCCCGATGGAAACAGGCTGCCACGCTGGCCTGTACGGCTCTTTCATGATCATGGACTTCCCTGAGCCCACTCCGAGCGTGGTGGGGGTAGAAGGGCTGGCGGAGTCGACGTACTTCGCGAAGCAGGATCACGTGGAAACCTACTGCAAGGCGTTCGACAACCTCTGGCAGCGGGCCGTCGCGTTCGCTGCCGATCTCGATCGATTCGAGAAAGTGATCAAGGAGTCACATTCGTGAGCAGCACCACCCCGGGCAAGTCACCGCAGGCGGCCAAGCCGACCGCAGCGGAGCTTGACCTCACCGCCGTCGAGTGGCAACGCACTTCCTTCACGGGCGGGAACAACAACTGCGCAGAATTCGCCCGCGCCGGTGATCTCATCGTATGGCGCGACTCGAAACGCCCAGAGCAGGAACCACTGGTGTACACCCAGGCGGAAGTAAAGGCGCTCATTGACGGCGTGCGCGCTGGTGAACTCGACTACCTGATCGACTGAACCCTTTCTATTTCTGATGTAATAGTTGGCATCACGTCATCGCCCGCTTCTTACGGATAATCCGGGCGCAGACCCCCTCTCGTCGAATTGCTTACGGTAGCCGTGCCGTGCTGTTGGGTAGGAGTTGATTGGGCCTGACCCCTCGGGCGCGGGCCCATCCGTGCGATCTGAGCCGCACGGTCGAGCAGGGCCCAGACGTCCTCAACGTCATTCTGGGGTCCATACGCGAACTACTCGGCGCGGCGGAGCAGCACGACGACGGTGGCGTCGTCGCGATAGCCGGCATCGTCCACAGTGGCGGCTGTGACCAGTGCGTCGGCGAGGCCTTGCGGGTCGTCGGCGTGCGCCGCGCAGCCGCCAAGTCGCCTGCTTCACCTGTTCACCGGCGCGTCGTTAGCCGACTTCGTCGCCGACGTGGCTGCCGGGCGGTTCGACATCTGATCGACGAGCGCAGCGCAAGGCGGCCCGCATTCCCCGGCACATCCTGGGAATGCGGGCCGTCCTGTCGTGACCGGAGTCCGTCTCCAACGCCCTACGGCTTAGCCGTGGTGGCGGTGGCGGTGACGTAGGCCCAGCCAGATAAGACCGACACCCGCGATACTCAAGGCTTGGAAGGCACGGGGCCCACTGACCTTGGCTGCGGCGAGGACCCCTCCAACGAAGAGGGCGTACGGCAGAAGTGCGAGGATCATTCGACCAGTCTGGATCGGATTCACTGTGTGCTCCTGGGCCTATATCGTTGCGCCAACTGCTGGAGTCGTCTGTAGACATTCTGTAGGGACGATTCGCTACCTGGAACGGGGGCTCGTTGCAAGAGGGTGGTGATGGTGTCTCGGGTGTCCAGGGCTGTTGCTTCGGTGAGTTGGCTCCAGCACCACAGGGCGTTGCCCACCATGGGGATGGTCGTCGCATCGTTCGCGCTGACGCGCTGCCAAGTTTCGGCTATGAACGCCCAGATGCGCAAGCCATATTCGTGATCATGGGAGATGAGCGCAATGTCTCCTCGCACTATTCCAGCAGCGACGACATGTCTGTCGTAGGGCCCGTACGCGGTCGACAACTCGGCAATGATCGTATCGACGCTGCTGGTTGCTTCGACGAGGCGCCCGGCCTCGATGTCGGCGCAGGCCGCCTGTAGGCGGTCGCGAAACGGGTCGGGAAGTGATTTGTAGGGGCGGCGAAGATCAATCGCGGGAACGCGTGAGGGGGTCGCTTCTCCGGCTTCGAGGTGCGCGGCGTCTTCGCTGAGTTGGGGTTCGTGGCTCGCTGCTGATGAACCACCCAGGGCGCGGGGCGCTGGCTCGCTGCTGCCGTCTGGGTGGACCAATATCGAGACAAGATAGTCGGATTGCTCGTCCGTGATCGACACCTGCAGCGACTCCTCCAGTGAGGCGGCTTCGAGGCGTAGATGGTCCAAGACGGCTGCGTTGATGGCCGCCCCCGGAGGTGGCGCGAAGTACTCGTCGTCGATGAAGCACGTGCCGTCGGAAGTGATCCGGACTGTGGTGATGTCTCGGCGCTGGGGGCTCATTTCGCCGCCTCTGGTACGGGAATGGTGCTGGTGCCGGCCGCGTCGGGGAAGCTCGGCGGTGCCCAACCGCGGTAGTGGAGTTTCCAGGGGCCGTTGGTCAAGTCGCTCCGGTGGACGACTGCGATCCTGCCTTCTCCTTTGACGGTGTCGCGGACGTCGTTGCTGGCTACGAGGTCGTCACCGAGGTAGAGGGCGACATGGCCGACGTCGTGGGTGTCGTAGAAGAGGAGGGCGCCGGGGGGTGGGTTGGCGTCTCCGGGATGTGCGAGGCCCGCGTCGACGAGTCGCGCCCAGTGGACGTCTGCGGTTGCAGAGTTAGCTCCGTGAGCCCCTGGCGGACGGTAGGGCGCGTTACGCCGAACTGCTTCGCCGACGCCTTCTCGGAGGGGAGTGGCCGGCCGGCCGGGTACGTGCCGTCCAGGATGCCGTGTCGCAGGTAGTCAGCAATCTGCCGGTACTTGGGCTGCATCTTCTCCGCTGGCATCCGCGCTCCGTTGCTGGCTCGGTCGGCTGTCGTTCCTTGCGCGGGAGAAAAGTGCCTGCCACGCAGGAAACGGCGTCCCTCATGCCATATCGCTTGACAACCCGTACTACGGGGGCGCGCGGGGCTTCCGCTGACTCCGTGTAGAGGCCGGAAGTACGCGAGGTTGGCTTGAGCGGCAATGGTCTGCTGCGTGCCGCGCCGCGGTCCCCGCGATCAGTGCCAGGTTCAGGCGGCGGTGACCGCGGAGGTGTTGGTGCGGATCGCGACCAGGCGGGCGCGCTGGCAGCCGATGCCCAGGTGTGCGAGAGGGGTGTGGGCGTGCGGCCACACGGCCAGTGCCCGGCGGGTGTAGTCGCCGGGGGTGAGCAGGATGACCTGCGCGGTGTTGTCGATCCCCAACGCGGCTGCCTGGGAGCGTAGTTGATTCGTGGTGACGGCTCCGGGATCGGCCCACCGATGGTCGTAGGGCGCGATGATACGCGTGAGTGGCAGGAAACCGTGCCGGGCACTGAGGATGAGGATCGTGCCGCCTTCGGCAGTGAGTGTGTCCGCCGCCTTGCGGGCCATCGAATGGAGCTGGCCGAGGTACATGTCGCCGGCTGCGGTCGGCTGCGTCCGCTTCGCCTTGGAACAGGCTATGACCACCAGCGGGCCAGCCGACGGGGCTGCTTCGATGACCGCCGTGCTGGATTCCACAGGAAGGGCGAGCTGCTCCCAGGCTGCTGTGGCCGGCTCGCGCTTCGGGGGTCGGCCGGTGCCGGTGCGCCGGGAACGAGGCTCGACGTGGCTAAGGGTGGCGTCGGCAAGAATCCTCCCGGCGTCGGCCGGGTCGTACGCCTCGGTGATGCAGCTCCAGCCGTACTGGGCGTAGCCGCCGGCGATTGCCTCCACCTGTTCCCACGGCGTCAGCTCGGCACGGGGCACGGGCACCGGCGCGTCTTGGGGTCCGGCCAGCACGTCCACGGCCACGCCAAACGCGGCCGCGCGAAACTCCCGCGCCCGCGCGCGCAACTCGGCCGCGTTCATCCGGGCTATCGGTGCCCGGGACCGACTGTGCCGCGACCAACGGCCAAAGGCGCGGGCGGCTTCCGAATCGAGCTGTTCCGCGTAGTCCACCAGGCGAGGGAGCGCGGCGACGAGCCGTGCGACGTTCTCGGCGACGCCCGACATGGCGACCGCCGGGGCCTGGCCACGACCGGCGGGCAGTCGGTGAGCCGTGACGCCGTAGACGGCCGCCAGGACACACGCCGCGTCCGCGCGTGCGGTGCTGCGGGCGCGTGCCCCCCGAACGGGAAACCGGAGCTGAGCCGCGGCCCCGCCCTGACCATCCAAGACCAGTGGGGAGGCAGTGATGTACGACCGGCACCGGGCAGCACACCGGGCCTGCTGCACCGGCCCACCGGCGACGTCCGCCAGTGGACGGCGGTGCAGACCGAGTTCGAACTCGTCTGGCATCACAAGGTCCTTCATCCGAGTCGGGAGACGGCCGGTGGTGCCGACCACGAGGAAGGGCCGTGCGCCACGGAAAGGGAGCCGCCCGCGAGCGTGCCCCGGCTGGCGGCCGGGGCACGGGGCGAGACCTACGCCTGGACGGGACGGATCGTTGTCACGTCACCGTCGGCGTAGCGGATGACGATCAGATCGGGCGCCCACTCGTAGGTGGTGCCAGCACCCTCCACGCAGCCGTGGTACCCGAGGAGGGCGCTCAGCTCGGCCGGGGTGCCCTCTCCGCAGTCCCACACGGAGCTGTCCGGGCGGCGCCGCTCCCACGTCAAGCTCGCGGCCGGGCCTGCGAGCGCCATGAGGGACTGCTCGGCCGCTACCGCGTCGGCTGCGGCCCTGTCGGACAGCTCAGCCGCAGCCTGGAAGCCGCTCGCGACGTCGTACACCGCCCACTGATCCGATACGGCGTGCACCTGGTAGCGGAGCCCCGGTCGCGAGGGATCGCTCTCGGCGGCCATGCGCGCGCCGAAGATGCGGCCGTGGAAGCTCCGGACTGACGAGGCGCATGCCGCCGCGGCCGTGGGGAGATCGGCGAGCTGCCCGTGGCTCAGGCAGTCGGTCACGGTGATGTCGGTGCCGTCGTGCGAGAGCGCGGTGAGGTGGAGAACCCGGCCAGACGAGGTGGAGAATTCCTCCTCGACCGTGACGGTGGTGTCGTCGGCGTGCCGCAGTACCGCGTCGCACGTGAGGCTCGACTCGTCGGTCCATCCGGGGCCGAGCAGCCGCGCGGCGACCGTGGCTACGTCGGTCGGCTCGTAGCACGCCAGGAGCTCCTTCCAGGTCGGGAAGGAAACGAGCGTGCCGGACTCGCTGAGCGCGTGAAACCTGTCGGTGACCTCGGCCAGATCCTCGTCGAAGTCCGCTTCCGGGACGCTGAAGTTCTCGGCGCCGCCGTCGGCGTAGTGCAGGGCGATCTGTCGGACGTCTTGGCCCTGGGGCCCGTTGCTGCGCGCCGAGACTATGAGCTGCTCCAGAGGGCTGCCGTCCTTCTCGTGACGGCCCTGCTCGGCAACGAAGACATAGGCCGCGGTGCGTGCCCAGTCGACAGTGCAGTAAACGGTGCCCGTTTCAGTCCCGGGAGTGCGCTGCTGCTTCAGTCGGAAGCTCCGGAGCAGTGCCTGGTCTCGGCTCATCTGGAGCAGGACCGCGTCCGGTCCGCCTTTGGCCGTGATCAGCTCTCCGGCGAGCTTTCCCATCTGGCCTTCGCTGAGGGGCGGCGCGTCGTGGCTGGACAGGAATTCGTCGATCGCGTCAAGCACGTCGTCGGGGTGTGCGAAGGGTGCCAGTTCGCCAAGTACGGCGGTGACGCTGCCGTCCTGCCAGAGCTGGACCACGAAGTTGCGGAGCCTGGTACTCCAGTCGCACTTCGTGATCTGACGGGGCGACGGGTG
>NZ_JACEGK010000153.1:0-14681 GCF_056859195.1 Streptomyces sp. NH27 | reverse complement strand
CACCCAGGCCCCTTGCCGTCACGGCGCCGTACGCGGCTGCTCCGGCCCGTCCCCGCGCGGCTGCCGCGCCTTCCGCACCCGCCCGCTGATCGCCGGCCCCACCGCGATCACGATGGTCAGCGCCACCGCCAGCGCCACCCCCTGCCACGGCTTGTCGAAGAGCGACCCGCCGAGTATCCCGATGAGCTGGTACGCCGCCGCCCACGCCAGGCACGCGGGGATGTCGCCACGGACGAAGCGCCGCATCGGCATGTCCGCCAGCAGGCACGCCACCATCACCGGGATGCGCCCCGCGGGCACCAGCCGGGACAGCACCAGCACCGCCGCCCCGTGCCGGTCCAGCTGCCGCTCCGCCCGCTCCAGCGTGCCCTGCTCGGCCCGCTGCTGGAGCCGGTGCAGCCAGCGCGAGCCGTTCCGCGACCGCACCCCGCGCAGCCCCAGCCAGTACAGCGCCACGTCGCCGATGAACGCCGCCACCGACGCCACCGCGAAGACGAAGACCAGCGCGACCGGCTCGGTCTGGTGGAACGCGACCACCGCCGCCCCCGACACCAGCGCGCCGGTCGGCACCACCGGCACCAGCGAGCCGAGCACCACCAGGAAGAACAGTGACGGGTAGCCGATCGCCGACTGCGTGCCCGGCGACGCCGCCGGGTGCGTGGCGGAGTGTGCCGCCGCGGCCAGGAAGTCGATCACCCCGCGCTCCCCTTCCCGGCCCGGCCCACGTCGGTGACCTGTACGCTCTGCCCGTGCGCCGGCCGGTGCACCGCCACACCCGGCGCCAGTTCGGCGGCGAACCGCTCGAACTCCTCGCCCGGCGTGTGGAACTCGTGCGGCCGCACCGCCTCCATCCCGATCGGCCAGTACGTGCCGTAGTGCACCGGCACCGCCGCCCGGGGCGCCAGTTCGGCCAGTGCCCGCGCCGCCCGCTCGGCGTTGAGGTGCCCGGCGCCCAGGAACGGCCCCCAACCTCCCACCGGCAGCAGCGCGATGTCGCACGGCCCGACCGCCTCGGCCATCCCGTCGAACAGCCCGGTGTCCCCGGCGAAGTACGTCCGCGCCTCGCCCGCCAGTACGTACCCGAGCGGGGCGGCCCGCTGCGGCCCGTAGGGCAGCCGCCGCCCGTCGTGCGCGGCGGGTACTGCCCGCACCGCCAGGTCGCCGAACTCCACCACGTCCCCGGCGGTCACCTCGACCAGCCGCAGCCGGTCCCGCACCCGTCGCAGCGCCGGCACCGCGGCTTGCGCGCCGCGCGGCAGCAGCACGGTGGTGCCCGGCGCGAGCCGTGCCAGCGAACCGACGTGCAGATGGTCGGCGTGCAGGTGCGACACCAGCACCACATCCGCCCGGGCGGCCTGTGCCGTGGGCAGCGCCCCGCGCCGCCTGCGCAGGTGCGCCAACCGTCGTACGAACAGCGGGTCGGTGAGCACCCGCACGCCGGAGTCCTGCACGGTCACCGTGGCATGCCCCCACCACGTGATCTCCACCACCACGCCGCCACGCCCTTCCCGACCGCTCCTGCCGACCGCCCCGCGACCGGCGGTTCACGTCCAACACATCCGACTCGTTCGACCCGTCCGGCCGTTCACGTCGGCCGTGCCCGCCCGGCAGGTCCGGCCGTCGTGGCCCGACCCGCCCGGCTGCTCGCGCCGCCGTAATGGCCGCCAACCTTGAGCGTATGCCCTGCTCCGCCGCCGATTACCCGTCGGACCTGAGCAGACCTGCGGATATGGCAGTCTGGAGAGGTGCCTCAGCCGGGAGAGAGTCGGAGACGGGCCGCGAGGCGCAGCGCCGTGCGGACTGTCGGCCGCGTTCTCGTCGTGTGGGTGGTCGCCTCCGCGACGCTCGCCGTACTCGCCGCGGTGCTGCCCGACTTCCGGCTGGAGTCGCCCGGTGGTGACAGCCCCACCCAGGTCGCGGTCACCGCGGGGCTCGGGGCCGGCGCGTTCGGCGTGCTCAGCGCGCTGGTGTGGCCGCTGCTGGTCCGCGCGCTGCTCCTGGTACCCGCGCTGCTGCTGGGCGCGCTGGTGTTCTTCCTCAACGGCTCGCTGCTGCTGGTCGCGTTGAGCCTGACCCCGCACGGCCGCGGCGACGTCACGCCGGCCACCGCCGTGGTGATCGCCGCCGTCATGTCCGCGGCGTCCTCGGCGACCAGTACCGCGCTCGCCGTACGCGACGACGCCGCCTACGGGCGCCGGCTGGCCCGGCTGGCCGGCCGCCGGCGGCGGCACGCCGACGACCCGCCGCTGCCCACCACCCCCGGCACCGTCTTCCTCCAACTCGACGGCGTCGGCCACGACGTGCTGCGCGACGCGCTCACCGCCACCCCGCCGGCGATGCCGACCGTCGCCTCCTGGCTCGGCCGCACCCACCGGCTCGCCCCCTGGCGCACGGACTGGAGCAGCCAGACCGGCGCCAGCCAGCTCGCGATCCTGCACGGCACCAACCACGACGTCCCCGCCTTCCGCTGGTACGAGAAGGAGACCGGGCAGGTCATGGTCTGCAACCGCCCCTCCAGCGCGGCGGAGTTGGAGCGGCGGGCGGTACGGCGGACCGGCTGCGGCGGCCTGCTCGCCGACGACGGGGCCAGCCGCGGCAACCTCTTCACCGGTGGCGCCGAACAGTCCGCCCTGGTGATGTCGGTGGCGGCGCAGCGGGCGAAGTTCACCCGGTCCAGGTCCGGTTACTTCGCCTACTTCTCCGACCCGGCGAACGCCGTGCGCACCGCCTGGTCGTTCGCCGCCGAAGTCGGCCGGGAGATCGGGGAGTCCACCGCGGCCCGGCTGCGGCGCGACCGGCCGCGGATCAAGCGCGGCGGCCTCTACCCGCTGCTGCGGGCGTTCGCGACGGTCGTCGAGCGCGATGTCGCCGTCGCGGCGGTCATCGGCGACATGCTCGCCGGGCGCACCGCGGTCTACGCCGACCTGGTCGCCTACGACGAGGTCGCCCACCACTCCGGGCCGCGCAGCCGCGACGCCCGCAAGGTACTGGCCCGGCTGGACCGCTCGCTCCGGCTGATCGCCGACTCCTCCCGCTACGCCCCGCGCCCGTACCGGATCGTGCTGCTCTCCGACCACGGTCAGAGCGCGGGGGAGACCTTCGAGGGTGCGTACGGCACGGGCCTGCGCGAGTTGGTGCGTGCCGGGTGCGGGCTCACGGAGAGCGCCGCGGCCGGCGGGCGGCGGACCACGCGGCGGGGTGGTGGCGCGGAGGCGCGGACGGCGGCGCGGACCGCGCTGCGGCGCCCGGAGCGCGGCAGGCGGGCGGAGGAGGAGGAGTGCGAGGGGCCGCCGTCCGAGCCGGTGGTGCTCGCCTCGGGGAACCTCGGGCTGGTCGCCTTCCCCGACATCGCCGGGCGGGCGACGCTGGAGGAGTTGGAGCGGCGTTGCCCCGACCTGCTGCCGACGCTCACCGGGCACCCCGGGATCGGCTTCGTCCTGGTGCGCAGCGCCGCGCGCGGCCCGGTCGTCCTCGGCCCCGACGGCTCGCGCGAGCTGGCCACCGGGCGGGTGACCGGGGCCGACCCGCTGGCGCCGTTCGGGCCGGGCGCCGCCGCGGCCGTCCTGCGCGCGGACGCCTTCCCGCACACCGCCGACCTCATGGTCAACTCGGCGTGCGACCAGGCGACGGGCACGGTGCACGCTTTCGAGGAGCAGGCCGGCTCGCACGGCGGCCTCGGCGGCCCGCAGACCCACCCGTTCCTGCTCCACCCGGTCGAACTTCCGCTTCCTGTACGGCCGTTGGTCGGCGCGGAGGCCCTGCACCAGCTCTTCCACGGCTGGCTCACCTCGGCGCCGGCCGCGCCCGTCCCGCCCGACCGCTCCGCCGCGCCCGCGGGCCCCGCCGGAACCGCGGCGCCGCGGTCGGTGCCGGCCCAGGTGTCCGGTTCGGCCGCCGCCTGCCGCCCCGCCGGCCCGGTCGGCGGCCGGATGATCGACGCCAACGGCGGCCAGGGGTAGGCGGTAGGCAAGGTTCGGGCAAGGGCCCGGCGGGAAGGGGCGCGCTCTCGGGTGGGCCGCACCTCGTCGGCGTCCGTCCGGTTCGCGCGGTCGCGCGGCGAGCGGCCTCGGTGAGCGCACGGCGTCTCGGGGCAGCGCGAGCGTCGCGGGGCGGCGGCCCTTCGGGCCGGGGGAGTGCCCGCCGATCCGCCGCGCTCGGCCACGCGGTCGGCCCCGGGGCACCCGCCGCAACCCGCCGCAACCCTCCGCCGACCGTGAACTCGGCGGCAGGAGAGGTCACTTGCGGCCTGCCGTGGTCGTAGGCGAAGTCGTAGTCGTCCAAGCACCCGACCGCGCCGAGCTCTTCCGCCGGCCGCACCTCGCGCCGACCCTGGGGATACCACGGGCAGCAGGCCGCGATGTCCCCAGGGCGCGGAACCTCGTCGCTACGCCGTCGCGCCTGCGTCCAGGACCAGGTCGGTGCCCACGGTGGAGGCGGCGGCGGGGGAGGCGAGGTGGAGGACGGCGGCGGCGATCTCCTCGGGGGAGGACGCGCGGCCGAGCGGCAGGCCGTCGCGCAGCCGGGCCGCCTTCTGCTCGGGCGTCTCGCCGGGCAGGGTGGACATCGGGGTGTCCACGGGCCCGGGGCTGACCGCGTTGATCCGCACCCCGTCGCGGATGTGGTCGAGCGCCGCGGTCCTGGTGAGTACGCTCACCGCCGCCTTGCTCGCCGCGTACGCGCCGAGCCCGGGTGCGCGCCGATGTGCCCCGATGTTCGAGGCGATGTTGACCACGGCGCCGCCGCCGTGCTCCCGCATGTAGGCGATCTCGTACTTCATCGACAGCCAGATCCCGGTGAGGTTCGTGTCCAGCGCGTGGTGCCACTGCTCCTCGGTGATGTCGGCGACGGCCGCGGGCGGCGGGAAGACCCCGACGTTGTTGACGGCGATGTCGAGCCCGCCGAAGTGCCGTACGGTGCCGGCGACCAGCGCGCTCACCTCCGCGGCGCTGGTGACGTCCGCGGTGAGGGCGGCCGCCTCGCCGCCGTCGGCCTCGATGAGCGCGACGGTCTCCTTGAGGGTGCGCTCGGTGCGGCCCGCGACGGCCACCCGGGCGCCTTGGCGGGCGAAGGCGCGCGCGACCGCCCGGCCGATGCCGGTGCCGCCGCCGGTGACCAGTACCGCCCGGCGGTCGAAGATCCTGTACTCCCCGGTCATGACGGGTTCCCTTTCACGTGATTTCTGGAACGATCGTTCTCGAAAATGGCTGAAACGGGCTCGGGGCAAGGGGTTCGGACGGGTGCGTGACGGGCCCGGCCCCGTACGTCTGCTGCCCGGCTGCTCAGTCGAGCAGCGTGAGCGCCTGGGCCGCCGCGTCCCGCGCCCGCTCCGCGTCGCCGCCGGCCTTGCCCACGACGCGGATGCCCTGGAGGAGCACAAGCAGCATCCGGGCCAGTCCGCGCGGGTCGCGCCCGGCCGCCAACTCGCCCTGGGCGCGGGCCCGTAGCAGCGCGGAGGTCAGGCCGGCCTCCAGGGCGTCCCAACTGGCCTCCACCCGGCGCGCGGCCGCCGCGTCGTGGGGCGCCAGTTCCACCGCGGTGTTGGTGACGAAGCAGCCGCGCCGCAGCTCGTCGCCGGCGGCCTGCTCGGCGAAGTCGGTGACGAGGGCGCGGACGGCGGGCAGCGCCGGGCCGGGCCGGGAGAGCGTTTCGAGCACCTGGTCGTCGCGGGCCCGCTGGTAGCGGCCGAGCGCGGCCAGGTAGAGGTCGTGCTTGCCGCCGAACGTGCCGTAGATGCTGGCCCGCGCGATGCCGAGCGCCTCGACCAGGTCGGCCATGGAGGTGGCCTCGTATCCGCGCCGCCAGAACAGGTCGAGGGCGCGGTCGAGTGCGGTGTCCGGGTCGAATTCCTTGGTCCTCGCCATGGCTGCGACCCTAGCTCTATCGAGAACGATCGGTCAATAAAGATCAGTCGTCAACCATTGGTTGACGATCATGGGTCGTCAACGTATGGTTGACGCATGACGGAACATCAGCCAGTACGGCTCGACTACCTCATCGACTACGTCAAGCAGCAGCACCCCGGCGACGACCCGCTCCATGACCTGGAGCACGCCGTGGGCATCGCCGGACACCTCGGCGATGTCGCGGACCACCTGATCGGGCACTACGTGGACCAGGCCCGCCGGGCGGGCGCGTCGTGGACCGACATCGGCCAGCACATGGGCGTGAGCAAGCAGGCCGCGCAGAAGCGGTTCGTGCCCAAGGCCCCCGAGGACCTGGAGTACCTCTCCGTCGACGCGACGTTCGCCCGCTTCACGCCCCGCGCCCGCACGGCCGTCGCGGACGCCCAGGAAGAGGCCCGCAGGGGCAGGCACGTCTCGGTCGAACCCGAGCACCTGGTGCTCGGGCTGCTCGACCAGGCCGACACCCTCGCCGTCCGCACGTTCGCCGCACTCGGGACCACCCCGGCGGAGATCCGAGCCGCGGTCGCCACACCCGGCACCGAGAAGCGGCCGGTCAAGGGGACCATCCCGGTGGGCGCGGCCACCAAGCGGACGCTGCGGCTCGTGCTGCGCGAGGCGCTGCGGCTCGGCCACAACTACATCGGCACCGAGCACATCCTGCTCGGCGTCCTCAGCGACGAACAGGCCCCCGCCGCAAGGGTGTTGACCGCTCTCGGCGTCGGCCACGAAGCGGCCGAGCGCTGGCTGGTCGCGGAACTCGCCAGGGTCGTGGCGGCGAACCGGGCCGCGGAGCAGGCGGCGCTCGGGGCGGACGAGGAGGCGGACGAGGGGGCGGACGACGAATCGGCGGACTGACCGGGTGGGCCGACCGGCGGACCGGTCGGCGGACCGAGCGGCGCTGCCGTGATGCGCTGCCGTGATGCGCTGCCGTGATGCGCGAGCGACCGGGGGCCGGTGCGACCGGCCCCCGGCTCACGCCTCCTTGCGCAGCGGCGGCAGCCGGTACACCGGGTCGGCGCGCGGCACTTCGGGATCCGGCAGCAGCGACAGCCGCCGGACCAGCGCCCCGGACCGCTCCGGGGCCAGGGCGAGCATCGGCGCGAAGCCGCCACGCGCCACCCTCCCGGCGGCCCACGCCGGCGACATCCCCTGGCCGTGCCCGGTGAAGCGGGCCTCGCCCGAGCGGCGCAACCCGTGCTCGGCGCCCACGTGGCGCGTGCGCCGCGACACTCGCGCGGCGATGCCTGCGCTGTAACGACCTGGGGGGTAACGCCTGCGCCCGGCCGGGGTCGGCCGGTACCCTCACGGCCGGGGCCCGCACGGGGGTGCGGCGCGAGGGGAGTGGGGACCATGGCGGGCACGGACGGCGGCGCGACCACCCGGCCGCGCGGGCGAGGCCGCCGGGACCTGGTGCTGCGGCCGTTTCCCGCCGTCGCGGCAGACACCCCGGCCGCCCAGCGCCGGGCCCTCGCGGACCTGCGGGCATGGGCCGAGCAGTGCGCCGAGGACGCCATCGACTGGTACCTGGCCGACAAGCGGAGCAAGCGGAACGCGTCGCGACTGCTCCAGGGGCTGGCGATCGTCTTCGCGGTCGCCGGCACCGCCATCCCGCTCGGCGCCGCCGCCACCGGCTCCACCGGCCAGGGCTGGGGATACGTCCTGCTCGCGGCCGCGGCCGGCTGCAAGGGCTTCGACCACTTCTTCGGGTTGTCCGCGAGCTGGATGCGGGACATCACCGTCGCGCACGCGCTGCGCTTCGAACTCGGCGAGGTCCGGCTGGAGTGGGCCGCCGACCTGCTGCGGGCCGGGCCCACCGCCCCCGCCGCACCGGACGCGCCCCTCGAACCCGCCGAGGTCGAGCGGCAGTTGGCCCTCATCAGCCGGCTCACCGCGGCCGTGCGCGGTCAGGTCGAGCACGAGACGTCCACCTGGCAGGCCGAGTTCAGCGCCGCCACCCGCCAACTCCACGAGCAGGGCGGGCTTCCCGGCCCGGACCGCCCGCCGGGTGCTTGATAGGGCGGGTGCGGGTGCCCAGTGCCGGTGTCTGTGCGGATACCGACGCCGCCTGCCGGGACGCCCCTTCGTATACCGGCCGTCAGCCCCGATACAGCGCCTCGATCTCCGCCGCGTACGCCGTCTCGATGGCCCGCCGCTTCAGCTTCATCGACGGCGTCAGCGTGCCGCGCTCCTCGGAGAACTGCCCGCCCAGGATGCGGAAGGTACGGATCGACTCGGCTTGTGAGACAAGGGTGTTGGCCGCGACCACGGCCCGCCGGATCTCCGCCTCCAGCTCCGGGTCGCGCACGAGCCGGCCGAGCGGCATGAACGGCTTGCCGCGCATCGTCAGCCAGTGCGTGACCGCTTCGGGGTCGATGGTCACCAACGCGGCTACGTAGGGGCGGTTGTTGCCGACCGCCACGCACTGGGCGACCAGCGGGTGGGCGCGTACCCGGTCCTCCAGCGGGGTCGGCGACACGCTCTTGCCGCCGCTGGTGACCAGGATCTCCTTCTTCCGGCCGGTGATGGTCAGATAGCCGTCCTCGTCGAGGGAGCCGATGTCGCCGGTGGCCAGCCAGCCGTCCCGCAGCACCTCGGCGGTGGCCTTCTCGTCGTTCAGGTAGCCGGCGAAGACCTGCCCGCCGCCGAGCCAGATCTCGCCGTCGTCGGCGATCAGCACGGTGGTGCCGGGCACCGGCAGCCCGACCGTGCCGAAGCGGGTCTGCTCGGGCGGGTTCGCGGTGGCCGCGGCGGTGGTCTCGGTCAGGCCGTAGCCCTCGTAGATGGTCACCCCGGCGCCCGCGAAGAACAGGCCGAGCTGCCGGTCCATCGCCGAGCCGCCGGAGATGCCGTGCCGGACCCGGCCGCCCAGGGCGTCTCGGACCTTGCTGTAGACCAGCTTGTCGTAGAGCTGGTGCTGCATGCGCAGGCCCGTGCCGGGGCCGGGGCCGGTGCCGAACGCCTTGGCCTCCACCGCCTCCGCGTACCGCACCGCGATGTCGACGGCCTTCTCGAACGGCCCGAGCCGGCCGCCCGCCTCGGCCTTGCGGCGGGCGCCCTGGAAGACCTTCTCGAAGACGTACGGCACCGCGAGCACGAACGTCGGCCGGAAGGCGGCCAGGTCCGGGATGAGGTCGGCGGCGGCCATGCTCGGCTGGTGCCCGAGCTTGACCCGGTGCCGGATGCAGCCGACCTCCACCATCCGCCCGAAGACGTGGGCGAGCGGCAGGAACAGCAGCGTGGACGGCTCCTCGCCCGGCTTGCTGGCGAACATCGGCTCCCAGCGGGCCACCACGTTGTCCGTCTCGGCCATGAAGTTGGCGTGCGTGATCACGCAGCCCTTGGGGCGGCCGACCGTCCCGGAGGTGTAGATGATCGTGGCGACCGCGTCCGGGGTGACCGCGAGGCGGTGCCGTTCCACCACCTCGTCGCCCAAGTGGCTGCCGGACTTGCTCAGTTGGGCCACGCAGTCGGTGTCGAGCTGCCACAGCCTGGTCAGTTGGGGCAGTTCGTCGACGGCGGCGCCGATCGTCATCGCGTGGTCGCCGTGCTCCACGATCGCGGCGACGGCCTCCGAGTCGTGCAGCATCCAGCGCACCTGCTCGGAGGAGGAGGTCGGGTACACCGGGACCGGCTGGGCGCCGATCGACCACAGTGCGAAGTCGAAGAGCGTCCACTCGTAGCGGGTCCTGGACATGATCGCGACCCGGTCGCCGAACCGTATGCCCTCCGCGAGCAGCCCCTTGGCCACCGCGAGCACCTCGTCGCGGAATTCGGCCGCCGTCACGTCGCGCCATCCGCCCTGTCCGTCCGCGCGTCCGAGCACCACCAGATCGGGATGGTCCTGGCCGTTGCCGTAGACGGCATCGGCCAGCCCTCCCGCCTGTGGTGTCGTGACCAGTGGGGGGACAGTGAACTGTCGCAACGGGTGTTCTCCTAGGGGGCCTCTGCGAGCCCGTAAGCTACCCGATCCCCGCCACCCGCGGGAGGGGTCGACAAATACCCGCTCCGTCGTGCATTCATGCAGTTCATCTGCCAGTTACCGGACGTAGCAGGGTCGGTGGCCCGCAACTGGCCCGATCATGTGGTTGACACACGGTGCGGATCTCCACCAAATCTGCCCGGATCGACCACTCTCGCTCCACCCCCAGGTCGCCGAGTCACATCCTGGCCAGCGTTTTTACGTCACTGGCGGGCGTCCGCCCGCCCGCCCGCGCCGAGCAGTGTCGGTGCGGTGCGGACTGGTGTGGTGCGGGCTCAGGGCAGCGGGCGGTGGAGGGTGTCGCCTGCCGCGAGGATCGACTGGGACAACGCGGCGGCCGCCTCCTGGGTGGCGGTGCGCGGGTGGTCGCTGCGGGGCGCGCGGCCGTGCAGCAGGACGAAGTCGACGCCGCCCAGCTCCGGCAGCCCGGCGGTACGGGGCGGCAGCCGCACCAGCCCGGCCGGGACGAGCGACTGGGCGTGGGCCATCACGCCCAGGCCCGCGCGGGCGGCCGCGACCAGGCCGCTCAGGGAGGCGCTGGTGCACGCGACCCGCCAGGCGCGGCCGTGCCGTTCCAGCACCTCCAGCGCGCGGGCGCGGGTGATGCCGGGTGCCGGGAACGCGATCAGCGGCACCGGCCGGTGCGGGTCGAGCCGTAGCCGCTCGCTGCCGATCCACACCAGGGTGTCCTGGAAGACCAGTTGCCCCGGGCCGCCGGGACCTGGGCGCTTGGCGAGGCACAGGTCCAACTGCCCCGCGTGGAGCATCCGGTGCAGGATGCCGGACAGCTCGACGGTCAACTCAAGGTCCACCTCGGGGTGTTCGCGCCGGAAAGCGGCCAGGATCTCCGGCAGCCGGGTAAGCACGAAGTCCTCGGACACCCCGAACCGCAGCCGCCCGCGCAGCCGGGTGCCGGCGAAGAAGCCGACCGCCCGCTCGTTGGCCGCCAGTATCGTGCGGGCGAAGCCGAGCATCGCCTCGCCGTCCTCGGTGAGGTCCACGCCGTGCGTGTCCCGGATGAACAGCCGGCAGCCCGCGGCCTCCTCCAGCCGCCGCACATGCTGGCTGACGGTGGACTGCCGCAGGTCGAGCCGCTTCGCTGCCTGTGTGAAGCTCAGCGTCTGGGCGACGGCCAGGAACGTACGCAGTTGCACCGGTTCGAACACGAGAGCCAGCCTACCGCGCTCATTGCGATCCGTGATGACAGTCAGTGCGGTGAGCGGGGTTCCCGATCACCGGATGGCCCGGCAGGCTGGGGCCGTGCCCAGCCCCACCGAGAGCGGATACGCCGCCAGCAGCCCCGAGACCGCCGGTTCCGCCGAGACCGGGAGCACCGGCGCCGCCGCCGGCAGGCGACCGACCGTCGCCGGCGCCGTCGCCGCGGTCCTCAAGCGACTGCCCGTCGACCCGTACATCGCCGCGCTGCTCGGCACCGTCCTGCTCGCCGCGCTGCTGCCCGCAACCGGCAGCGGGGCCCATGTGGCGAGCGGCGCCTCCGACGCCGCCGTCGGGTTGCTCTTCTTCCTCTACGGCAGCCGGCTGTCCACCGGGGAGGCGCTGGCCGGGCTGCGGCACTGGCGGCTGCACCTGACCGTGCTCGCCGCGACATTCGCGGTCTTCCCGCTGCTCGGGCTGGCCGCCCACGGCCTGGTCCCGTATGTCATCTCGCCGAAGCTCTACCCCGGCCTCCTGTTCCTGTGCGTGCTGCCGTCCACCATCCAGTCCTCGATCGCCTTCACCTCGATCGCCCGCGGCAACGTGGCCGCCGCGATCTGCGCGGGCTCCTTCTCCAGCCTCGCCGGGATCGTGCTCACCCCGCTGCTGGCCGCCCTGCTGGTCGGGGGCAGCGTCGGCATCAGCGGGCACGCCGTCACCGGCATCGCGCTCCAACTCCTCGCGCCCTTCCTCGCCGGGCAGTTGCTGCGCCGCTGGACGGCGCCGCTGCTCGCCCGCTACCGCAAAGTGCTCGGCTACGTCGACCGCGGCTCGATCCTGCTCGTCGTCTACACCGCGTTCAGCGAGGGCATGGCGGAGGGGATCTGGCACCAGGTGGCCGTGCCGCGGCTGCTGGAACTCGTGGTGGTCGAGGCCGTACTGCTCGCCCTCATGCTGTCGGCCACCGCTTACGGCGCCCGCGCGCTCGGCTTCGGCCGCGCCGACCGGATCACCATCGTGTTCGCCGGCTCCAAGAAGAGCCTGGCCTCGGGGCTGCCGATGGCCACGGTGCTCTTCGGCGGGGGCGCCGGGCTCGCCGTGCTGCCGCTGATGCTCTTCCACCAGATGCAGCTCATGGTGTGTGCGGTGATCGCGAACCGGTGGGCGCGGCAGGAGAAGCCGCCGCTAGGGTTGTCCGATGATCGAGGCGACACCGAACTCCCGGCCGGACCTGGACGCCCGGCAAGCCCCGGACTTCCGGCCTGACCCGGACGCCCGGCAGGACCCGACCGTGGACGGCCGCGACCACGGCGACCTCCGTCCCGGCGACCACGGCGACCTCCGGCCGCCCGAAGCGCACACCGATGAGCGGACCACCCTGCTGACGTTCCTCGGGTACCTGCGCGAGTCGCTGATCCGCAAGGCCGAGGGCGTCCCCGACGATGTGGCGCGCACCCCGGCGGTCCCGTCCGGCACCAGCCTGATCGGGCTGCTGCGGCACCTCGGCGCCGTCGAGCTGAACTGGTTCGTGTGGGCGTACGCGGGGGAGGGGGCCGAGCCCTGGGACGACGAGCCGGCCGCGCATGACGGTGACACCGTCGAGGCGGCCGCGGCGGCGTACCGCGAGGCGGTGCGCCGGGCCGACGCGGTGGCGCTCGGCTGCGAGGACCTGGAGCGGCCCGGTGCGCGCTCGCTGCGCGAGACGGCTGCGCCGTCGATGCGGTGGGTGCTGGTGCACATGATCGAGGAGACCGGGCGGCACGCCGGGCACGCGGACATCCTGCGCGAGCTGTACGACGGTTCGGTGGGTCGCTGACGGTCCGCGCGGCCGGGGCGGCCGGGGTACGGGGCTCAGTGGGCCTGCTCGGGCTCCAGCGCGAAACGGCCTTCCCCCGCGTAGACGTTCATGGAACTGCCGCGGAGGAAGCCGACGAGGGTGAGCCCCGACTCCACGGCGAGGTCCACCGCGAGCGAGGAGGGCGCCGACACCGCGGCCAGCACGGGGATGCCGGCCATCACCGCCTTCTGCACCAGCTCGAAGGAGGCCCGGCCCGACACCATCAGCACCCGCCCGGCCAGCGGCAGGAGCCCGTCCCGCAGCGCCCGGCCGACCAGCTTGTCCACCGCGTTGTGCCGTCCGACATCCTCCCGGACGTCGAGCAGTTCGCCGGCGCCGTCGAACAGCGCTGCCGCGTGCAGGCCGCCGGTACGGTCGAACACCGCCTGCGCGGCGCGCAACCGGTCCGGCAGCGCGCTCAGCAACTCCGGTGTCAGCCGCGGAAGTTCGGGATCGCCCGGCGGCATGCGCGTCGCGGTGCGCACCGCGTCCAGGCTCGCCTTTCCGCACAGGCCGCAGGAGGACGACGTGTACACGTTCCGCTCCAGGGAGATGTCGGGGAGCGGCACACCGGGGGAGAGGGTCACGTCCACCACGTTGTACGTGTTCCCGCCGTCGGAAGTGGCGCCCGCGCAGTACACGACGCTCGCCACCTCCTCGGCCGCGGCCAGCACCCCTTCGCTGACCAGGAAGCCGACCGCCAGCGCGAAGTCGTCACCCGGCGTGCGCATGGTGATCGCCAGCGGGCGGCCGCCCAGCCGGATCTCCAGCGGCTCCTCCGCGACCAGCGTGTCCGCGCGGTGCCCCACCACGCCGTCCCTGATCCGCAGAATGCGGCGCCGCTCGGTGACCCGTCCCATGTCGTACCAGTCCTGGTGGTCTCGTCGGTTCTTCTTGTCAGTTCGCTGCCGCGGGGTTCCCTCCACGGTGCCCCCACCGCCCGCGCACCGTGTCATAGGGTGTGCCAGGCAGGAAAGCGGAACACCACGGACTCCCAGGATGGCAGACCGAGATGACAGACCAGCCGACGTCGGCCGCCGAGCACACCCTGGGCGACAACGAGCGTGCCCTTGCGAAACTGCGCACCCTGCGCGGCAGCATCGACAACCTCGACGCGGCCCTCGTCCACCTGCTCGCCGAGCGCTTCAAGTGCACCCAGGAAGTAGGGGAGTTGAAGGCGGCGCACGACCTGCCGCCGGCCGACCCGGCGCGTGAGGCCGATCAGATCGCCCGGCTGCGGCGGCTCGCCGCCGACGCCCGGCTCGACCCCGCGTTCGCGGAGAAGTTCCTCAACTTCATCATCGACGAGGTGGTCCGCCACCACCGGGCGATCGCGGCGCGGCCGCGGCCGGACGGGGCGGGCGGGGTGTAACCGGGCCCGCCGGGGCGGTGCGTGGCCGCGCTGTCACACTTCCGCCGCGCGGCACGACTCATAGGTAGGACGCGGCCCTGATCCGCGGGGCCGTATCCCGTATCCGTATCCCGAGGATGGGAGTACCCATGAGACTCGTGATCTTCGCCGCCACCGGCGGCATCGGCACGCAACTGCTGGACCAGGCGCTGGAAGGCGGCCACTCGGTGACGGCGGTGGTCCGCAACCCCGCCAAGCTGGGGGACCGCGCGGGCCAGGACGTACGCGTGGTCACCGCCGACCTGTCGGCGCCGGACCCGGGGACGCTGGAACGCGCCGTCAAGGGCGCCGACGCGGTGCTGTCCGGGTTCGGCCCGCACGGGCAGGCGGACGCCGGCCATACCGGGAGCGGCACCCGCGCGATCGTGGCGGCGATGCACACGAGCGGCGTACGGC
>NZ_JACEGK010000152.1:0-14801 GCF_056859195.1 Streptomyces sp. NH27 | reverse complement strand
GTCACCCCGCCGCCCGCCGCCGAACCCCGCGACCCGGGCCGTCGGACCCCCACCCCGGCCGAGATCTGGCCGCCGAACCGCCGGGACCGCAAACCGGACGAGGCCCGCTCCGCCTAGCGCGAACGGGGGTGGCTACGCTGGGCGGCATGGACTACATCTCGGCCATCGTGCCGCCCCTGGTGATGGCGGTGCTTTTCATCGCCCTGATCGTCACCATCGTCAAGAACCAGGGCGGCGCCAACAAGGCCAAGGAGGACGCGGCCGTGGACGCCGCGCTCGCCGCGGCCGAGGCCGCCCAGGTCGCCCGGGTCGCCACCCCCGAAGAGCGCTGACCGGCCGAGGTGCGTCGCCGACCGGCGCACCGGGCCGCCGCTCCACCGCCTCGCCACTGCCCCGAAAGTCGCGAAGAGCGGTAATTACGACATTCGTCGCGTTCCGCCCGTAGTATTTCCGGTGTGCCCCGACCACTCGGAGAACTCGAAGACGCCGTGATGACCCGGGTGTGGGAGTGGAACCGTGCGGTCACGGTTCGTGAGGTACTCGAAGACCTCTCGCGGGACCGTTCCATCGCCTACACAACGGTGATGACCGTAATGGACAACCTCCGGCAGAAGGGGTGGCTGCGCCGTGAGGCGGAAGGCCGCGCATATCGCTATGAGGCGGTATCGACGCGTGCGGCGTACTCGGCCGCACTGATGAACGAAGCCTGGGCGGCGAGCGACAACCCCGCCGAGGCCCTCGTGCACTTCTTCGGCATGATGTCGCCGGAACAGCGTGAAGCCGTGCGGGACGCATTGCGCATCATCCAGTCCGTGGACCCCTCCGGACCGACGGAACCCGAAGGGCGATAGCGTCCGCCCATGCCCCTGATGTCGAATGACGTGACCATCCGCCGGGCCCGTACCGGCGATGTCCCCGCGCTGCGGCGGCTGCTGGACTCCTATGTCAGGGAGGGCATCCTGCTGGACAAGGCCACGGTGACCCTTTATGAGGACATCCAGGAGTTCTGGGTCGCCGAACGCGACGAGGACGCGGATGTGGTCGCCTGCGGCGCGTTGCACGTGATGTGGGAGGACCTGGCCGAGGTCAGGACGCTCGCCGTGCACCGCTCCCTGCGTGGGGCCGGTGTCGGGCACCAGTTGCTGGCGAAGTTGCTGCACACCGCGGGCTGGCTCGGCGTCAGGCGTATTTTCTGCCTCACCTTCGAAGTCGACTTCTTCGCCCGGCACGGCTTCGTGGAGATCGGTGAGACCCCGGTGGACGGCGATGTCTTCGGCGAGCTGCTGCGTTCCAATGACGAGGGTGTCGCCGAGTTCCTCGACCTGGAGCGAGTGAAACCCAACACCTTGGGTAACAGCCGGATGCTGCTGCAACTCTGAGACCGGTATGTCCGGATCGCGCTGGCGCACGGGGGAGCCACTTCGCGCAAGGGGTTTGTGTTTTTCGGTGAAAGGCGCTTTGCTTTTACCGTTAATCCGTTTTCGATGAAAGGGAAGCCGGTGGCACAGAAGGTTCAGGTCCTTCTTGTGGACGACCTCGACGGTGGCGAGGCCGACGAGACCGTAACGTTCGCGCTCGACGGTGTGACGTACGAGATCGATCTCACTACGGAGAATGCCGACAAGCTGCGTGGGCTGCTCAACCCGTACACGGACAGTGGTCGCCGCACCGGCGGTCGTGCCGGGCGTGGGCGCACCAAGGCCGTGCGTGGCGGCAGCGGCTCGGGTCAGGACACCGCGAAGATCCGCGCGTGGGCCAAGGAGAAGGGCTACGAGGTCAATGACCGTGGCCGCGTCCCCGCGACCATCCGTGAGGCGTACGAGAAGGCCCACGGCTGATCGGGGCAGCGGGCCCGCAGCGTGACGCGGTGGCAGGTGGTCGCCAATGCGGCCACCAGCGTGCCGAGCCCGACGGGTACCCCCGTTTCGTCGGCCTCGGGTGCGACACGCAGTGCGGGCACGGTCGACTCCACGTCGAACCCAGGCCGAGGAGGCCGCAGCCACACCGGTGCGGATCGGTCGTACGCGGCCTCCCTGCGGCCCCACTCGGGGTGCGCGGGGGCCCGTAGGCTCTGCCCGGCGCCCAGGGCCGCGAGGTCCAGCTCGATGCCCCCCCACTCAAGCCACTCCAGCAGCCCGGGCAGCTCTTCGGCCGTCCCGGCGGCGACCAGTAGCCGCACCCGGTGGCCGTCCAGCGCGACCGGCCCGAGCAGACCCGGGCGGGAGAACCGGCTCAGCATCGCGAAGCCCGCCTCCGCAGGCACGTCGAGCGCGTCGAACCGCACCCCCGTGACCAGCGCCGGGGGCGGGCCACCGGCCAGCGGCCACCCCAGCTCGTGCTCGTACCAGCCCATGCCGTGTCAACTGCCGCCCCCTCGCGGTGGTTACGTATCGTCCGGCATCGAACACACCTGGTGATCCTGGTGGGTGGCGGAGCCCGGGACCGGTCGACGGGAAGGTGACGGCGAGGGCGATCCGGGATGGCCGGAAAGCGGCGCGGGCTGTTCGCCCGTAGCGCAGAGCCGAGTGCCCGCGCGGTGTGGATTAGCGGCCACCGAGGGTAAGTAGTACCTAGTGGGACGGGCCGGTGTTCGGGCAGGCGGGGCGGGCGTTCGCCACGGGCGTACTGATTAAGGGGGCATTCGCCTGGCCTGCGGGAACATCGTCTCGCACCATCGAGGTTGTGGGAGTGACGTCAGCCGGTTGCGCGGCTTTCCTCGCGAGAGCGGGGGTGATTCGTGAGCGGCGCCGCTGTGCGGGACTAGCATGCGGAAGGACAGGGAGGGGACCGACCCCTCACTGCCCGACCGCTCTGAGGAGCGATTAACGATGTTCGAGAGGTTCACCGACCGCGCGCGGCGGGTTGTCGTCCTGGCTCAGGAAGAAGCCCGGATGCTCAACCACAACTACATCGGCACCGAGCACATCCTCCTGGGCCTGATCCATGAGGGTGAGGGTGTCGCCGCTAAGGCCCTGGAGAGCCTCGGGATTTCTCTTGAGGCGGTCCGCCAGCAGGTGGAGGAGATCATCGGGCAGGGGCAGCAGGCCCCGTCCGGCCACATCCCCTTCACTCCCCGTGCCAAGAAGGTGCTGGAGCTGTCGCTCCGCGAGGCCCTTCAGCTCGGCCACAACTACATCGGCACCGAGCACATCCTGCTCGGCCTGATCCGCGAGGGCGAGGGCGTCGCCGCCCAGGTCCTGGTGAAGCTGGGCGCCGATCTGAACCGGGTCAGGCAGCAGGTCATCCAGCTGCTGTCCGGTTACTCCGGCGGGAAGGAGTCGGCCACGGCCGGCGGGCCGGCCGAGGGCACCCCCTCGACCTCGCTCGTGCTGGACCAGTTCGGCCGCAACCTCACCCAGGCCGCTCGTGAGACCAAACTCGACCCGGTGATCGGGCGCGAGAAGGAGATCGAGCGGGTCATGCAGGTGCTGTCCCGCCGTACGAAGAACAACCCGGTGCTCATCGGCGAGCCCGGCGTCGGCAAGACCGCCGTCGTGGAGGGTCTGGCCCAGGCGATCGTCAAGGGCGAGGTGCCCGAGACGCTGAAGGACAAGCAGCTCTACACGCTTGACCTCGGCGCCCTGGTGGCCGGCTCGCGGTACCGCGGTGACTTCGAGGAGCGCCTGAAGAAGGTGCTCAAGGAGATCCGCACCCGCGGCGACATCATCCTGTTCATCGACGAGCTGCACACCCTGGTGGGCGCCGGCGCGGCCGAGGGCGCGATCGACGCGGCCTCGATCCTGAAGCCGATGCTGGCCCGTGGCGAGCTGCAGACCATCGGTGCCACCACCCTCGACGAGTACCGCAAGTACCTGGAGAAGGACGCCGCGCTCGAGCGCCGCTTCCAGCCGATCCAGGTCGCGGAGCCGTCGCTGCCGCACACCATCGAGATCCTCAAGGGTCTGCGGGACCGGTACGAAGCACACCACCGCGTCTCCATCACCGACGAGGCCCTGGTGCAGGCGGCCACGCTCGCCGACCGCTACATCTCGGACCGGTTCCTGCCGGACAAGGCGATCGACCTGATCGACGAAGCGGGCTCCCGGATGCGCATCCGCCGGATGACCGCGCCGCCGGACCTGCGCGAGTTCGACGAGAAGATCGCCGAAGTGCGCCGGGAGAAGGAGTCCGCGATCGACTCGCAGGACTTCGAGAAGGCCGCCTCCCTGCGGGACAACGAGAAGCAGCTCCTCGCCGCGAAGTCCAAGCGGGAGAAGGAGTGGAAGGCCGGCGACATGGACGTCGTCGCCGAGGTCGACGGCGAGCTGATCGCCGAGGTCCTGGCGACCGCCACCGGCATCCCGGTCTTCAAGCTGACCGAGGAGGAGTCCACCCGGCTGCTGCACATGGAGGATGAGCTCCACAAGCGCATCATCGGGCAGGTGGACGCGGTCAAGGCGCTCTCCAAGGCGATCCGCCGTACCCGCGCCGGCCTGAAGGACCCCAAGCGTCCCGGCGGCTCGTTCATCTTCGCCGGCCCGTCCGGCGTCGGTAAGACCGAGCTGTCCAAGGCGCTCGCGGAGTTCCTCTTCGGCGACGAGGACGCGCTGATCTCGCTCGACATGTCCGAGTTCAGCGAGAAGCACACCGTCTCGCGGCTGTTCGGCTCCCCGCCCGGATACGTGGGATACGAGGAGGGCGGCCAGCTCACCGAGAAGGTGCGCCGCAAGCCGTTCTCGGTCGTGCTCTTCGACGAGGTCGAGAAGGCCCACCCCGACATCTTCAACAGCCTGTTGCAGATCCTGGAGGACGGTCGGCTGACCGACTCCCAGGGCCGCGTGGTGGACTTCAAGAACACCGTCATCATCATGACCACCAACCTCGGCACCCGGGACATCTCCAAGGGCTTCAACCTGGGCTTCGCCGCCCAGGGCGACACCAAGTCCGGGTACGAACGGATGAAGAACAAGGTCAGCGACGAGCTGAAGCAGCACTTCCGCCCCGAGTTCCTCAACCGTGTGGACGACGTGATCGTCTTCCCGCAGCTCAGCCAGGAGGACATCCTCCAGATCGTCGACCTGATGATCGGTGCGGTGGACGAGCGGCTGCGCGACCGCGACATGGGCATCGAGCTGAGCATGGAGGCGAAGGAACTCCTCTCCAAGCACGGCTACGACCCGGTGATGGGCGCCCGGCCGCTGCGCCGGACGATCCAGCGCGAGATCGAGGACACGCTCTCCGAGAAGATCCTCTTCGGCGAGCTGCGTCCCGGCCACATCGTGGTCGTGGACGTCGAGGGCGAAGGCGAGAGCAAGACGTTCACCTTCCGCGGCGAGGAGAAGGTCACGGTGGCCGACGCCCCGCCCGTGGAGACGGCCGGCGGCGCGCCGAACCTCTCCAAGGAGTAGTCCGCCCCGGCGGTACCTGTACGAAGGGCCCGGCCCCGACACCCCGCGAGGGGAAGTCGGGGCCGGGCCGTTTTTGTCGGGTGGGCGGTGTTTCAGGACCGTGGGGCGCCGGGTGCACGGGCACGGCGCCGTCAGCTCTCGTACTGCACGCTCGACGCGTCCCCGCGCGGGGCTCCGATCAGGAGGTGGCCGCCGGCGGCGGACTTCGGGTGCAGGGTCAGGGAGACGGTGTGGGTGGTGCCGGAGGTGCGGGCGGCCTCGGCGCCGGCCTCGACGATCCACGCCTTGACGCCGCCGCGGCCGGTCCTGGTCCGTTGCAGTTCGACCGTGAACTCCATGTGGATCTCGCCGACCTCGAACCGTACGTCCGCGCCGGCGCCGCGCACCGCGCCCTCCATCAACCCGGCTCGTACCGCCTCCACGGCGTCGGCCAGCTCCATGCCGGTCAGCGCCGGCGTGGTCTCGTCCTGTGCGGTCATGGTTCCGCCCCCCTCTCGACCCGGGCCGGTGGGCCCGGGACGCTCTCGGAATCCTCCGCCGGAGCCGCGTCCGAAGCTCCACGGAAAGCCGTTCCCACCGTAGTGCCGGTGACGTGTCCCACGTGACGTGGACCACTTACTAACGGAAATAGTGCGTGGGTCGGGGGGCGGTACCTACCGGGAACCCGCATCGGGCAATTCGGACACAAGGCATCTTTTCGCCTACGAATGTCCGTAGTAAGAGGGGTCCTTGCCAGCGCCCGGAATGTCGGGTTACCAAGGATTCGCGACGGGCCGCTGCCGGATTCGTCGCTCCCCCATCCAGTGAGGTCATCTTCTTCATGCGCAAGAACTCAACGACGCAGAACCGCACCCCGAAGACCGTCACCCGCGGCCGGGTCGCCGTAGTGGGCGGCGGCCTGGTGGTGGCGCTCGCGCTGGGCTCTACGGCGGCGTTCGCCGCCACGTCGCACTCCTCCCAGGACACCGCGGGCTCCCAGAGCGCCTCGGGCTTCATGTCGGCCGACACGGCCGCGAGCATCTCCACCGTCGTGCACGCCCAGACGGTCAGCCAGAAGACCGCCGCGGACCAGACCGCGGCGAAGGCCGAGGCCGACGCGAAGGCGAAGGCGGACGCCAAGGCGACGGCCGCCGCCAAGGCCAAGAAGCTCCAGGCGTCGTGGGTCACCCCGACCACCGGCTACAAGCTGGGCGCGGGCTACGCGCAGGCGGGCCCGCACTGGGCCCACACCCACTCCGGCCAGGACTTCGTCGTCAACAGCGGTACCACCGTCCGCGCCGCGCACAGCGGCACCGTGGTCACGGCCGGCTGGGGCGGCGCCTACGGCAACAACATCGTGATCAAGCACGGGTCGCAGCTGTACACGCAGTACGGCCACCTGTCGAAGATAGGCGTGCACGTCGGCCAGCACGTGAACACGGCGGAGAAGATCGGCCTGTCCGGCTCCACCGGCAACTCGACCGGCCCGCACCTGCACTTCGAGGTCCGGACCTCGCCGGTCTACGGCTCCTCGGTCGAGCCGCTGCACTTCCTGCGCGCGCACGGCGTCAACCCGTAAGGCGGGCGCGACACTCGAAATGGGGACCCGGGCATCGGTGATGCCCGGGTCCCCGCGCGTTTCCTGGCGGGTGCTCGCCGCCGTGCGTTCAGTGCCGTGTGTTCGGTGCTGTGCGGTCGTTAGCCGGTGACGAGGTCGGCGTCCGCCTGGGCGACCAGGTCGAGGGCGACCGCGAGGACGGCCGCGCGCTTCTCCTCGGGGTCGCCCTCGATGCTCTGCATGGCGTGCATCCCCGCGTGCATCGCGAAGAGCGCGGTCAGCGAGCGGACCTGCGCCGTCATCGGCGAGTCCGGCTCCTTGAGCAACTCGCTGAGCGCGGTGAGCCGGCCCCTGAAGGACTCGCCGATGGCGAGGTCGCGGACGGTGGCCTGGTTCTCCTGGAAGAACCGGAAGAGGTCGGTGGCGCCCCACAGCGCGTCGCTGTAGCGACGCAGCATCTCCTGCTTGGTGTCCAGCGTGCGCGGCTGCCGCTGGGCCCAGGTGATCAGCTCGTCGATCGGGGCCGCGAGGTCCTGAGAGATGCTGATCAGGATGTCTTCCTTGGTCTTGAAGTGGTAGTACAGCGCGGCCTTGGTGACATCCAGTCGCTCGGCGATCTCTCGCAGCGACGTCTTCTCGTACCCCTGCTCGGCGAAGAGCTTCAGGGCGACGTCCTGGATGCGTCGGCGCGTGTCGCTGCGCCGGGCGTGGTGCGTTGTGGCCATGGCGGTCGCTCTCCTGCTGCACTACGCGTGACCTCGGGCGGTCACGGCGTGACGGGCCCACTCACGGTACGGCCCCACCACGACCTTACGCACTTACTTGACGCCCGGCTAGTTAGCGTCGTACCTTGCTGCCCGACGACATAACTAGCCGGGCGGCAAGTAAGACCGACCGGCACATGGTGGGTGGGAGAAGGAGCGGGTCGAGGGCCGAGTCCAGGTGGTGCCGACGAGGGAGCCAGGGCGGAGCCCTGGTGACTGAGGAGAAGCCGTCCGGGCAAGAGCTATCGGCCTGCGACGCCGCCCTCCATTTGCCGGTCGGTCCAAGTTCAGTGAACGACTCCGCCCTCCTCCCGGAGGAAGGGACGCCGGTCATGACCCAGACCGACACACCACGCGACACACCGCCCGCTGCCGCGGAACCGCGCCAGCGCAGCGTGCGGGTGGTGATGGCGGGCCTGTTGATCGCCATGCTGCTCGCGATGCTCGACAACATGATCGTGGGCACCGCGATGCCCACCATCGTCGGCGAGTTGGGCGGCCTCAACCACCTGTCGTGGGTGGTCACCGCCTACACCCTGGCCACGGCCGCCTCCACCCCGATCTGGGGCAAGCTCGGCGACATCTACGGCCGCAAGGGGATCTTCCTCACCTCGATCGTGCTGTTCCTGCTCGGTTCGGCACTGTCCGGGATGTCCCAGTCGATGGATCAGCTCATCTCCTTCCGGGCGATCCAGGGCCTGGGCGCCGGCGGTCTGATGGTCGGCGTGATGGCGGTCATGGGCGACCTGATCCCGCCCCGCGAGCGCGGCAAGTACCAGGGCATGATGGCCGGCGTGATGGCCGTGGCGATGATCGGCGGCCCGCTGGTCGGCGGCTCGATCACCGACAACTGGGGCTGGCGCTGGAGCTTCTACATCAACCTGCCGATCGGCGCGGTCGCCCTGACCGTGATCACGATCGTGCTGCACCTGCCGAAGAAGAAGCCCGGTGCCGCGGTCCGGATCGACTACCTCGGCGCCGCCCTGCTCACCGTCGCGATCACCTCGCTGGTGCTGCTCACCACCTGGGGCGGCACGCAGTACGCCTGGGGCTCCGCGCAGATCCTCGGCCTGCTGGTGCTCGGCCTGGCCGCGCTGGCCGGCTTCCTCTTCGTCGAGACCCGCGCCGCCGAGCCGGTGCTGCCGCTGCGCATCTTCCGCAGCCGCAACTTCTCGCTGATCTCGCTGGTCGGCTTCCTCGTCGGCTTCACGATGTTCGGCGCGATGACCTTCCTGCCGCTCTACCAGCAGACCGTGCAGGGCGCCTCCGCCACCAACTCCGGCCTGCTCCTGCTGCCGATGCTGCTCGCGATGATGGCCGTGTCCATGGTCGCCGGGCGGCTCACCACCAGCACCGGCCGGTACAAGGTCTTCCCGATCGTCGGCGGTGTGCTGATCACCATCGGGCTCTACCTGCTGTCGACGATGGGCGTCGACACCTCCCGCACCACCTCCGGCCTCTACATGGCCGTGCTCGGCGCCGGCATGGGCTGCATCATGCAGATCACCATGCTGGTGGCGCAGAACAGCGTGGACATGCGGGACATGGGCGTCGGCTCCTCCTCGGCGACGCTCTTCCGCACCATCGGCGGCTCCTTCGGCGTCTCGCTGTTCGGTGCGCTGTTCTCGCACCGGGTGCAGGACGTGATGACCGCGCGGCTGGGCGACAAGGGCTCGGCCGCGCTCGGCGGCGGCGCCCAGCTCGACCCCAAGGCGGTCGCGCACCTGTCGGCCACGGTGAAGGACGGGTACTTCCACGCGGTGTCCTCCGGCACGCACCAGGTCTTCCTGTGGGGTGCGGCGGTCAGCGTGCTCGGCTTCATCGCCGCGCTGTTCGTCATCGAGACGCCGCTGCGCGGGGCCGGCCCCACGCCGGCCGATGCGGTGGGCGACGAGGCGCCGGTGCCGGTCGACGCGGTCTGAGAGCGCACGCGGGGCCGGCTGCCCGGGCGGGGCGAAGGGCTCCGCCCGGGCATGGGGAGCCGCGAGGGGCTCGGCCCAGGCGCGGGGAAGGGGAGCCGCGAGGGGTTCGGCCCAGCCCCGTCTAGGCGCGGGGGAGGAGCAGTTGGGCGATGGCGCCGCCGCCATCGGAGTCGGGGGCGTTGCGGAAGGTGAGGCGGGCGCCGAGGACGCGGGTCTGGCCGACCGCGATGGTCAGGCCCAGGCCGTGGCCGCCGCCGGCGCGGTCGGTGCGGCCGGTGCGGAAGCGGCTGGGGCCCTCGCGCAGCAGGTCGGCGGGGAAGCCCGGGCCGTGGTCGCGGACACGGACGAAGGAGCCGTCGACCAGGACCTCGATCCGGGGCGCGCCGTGCCTCAGCGCGTTGGTCAGGAGGTTGCCGAGCACCCGTTCCAGGCGGCGCGGGTCCGTCTGCACGACGGCGTCCTCGGCGACGACCACCTCGGCGTCGGGCGCGATCGCGGGCACCCGGCGGCGGACGAACTCGCCGAGCGCGATCTCCTGGAGCTCGGGGTGCTCGGCGGCGCCGTCCAGCCGGGCCACTTCGAGTACGTCCTCGACGAGGGTGCGCAGCGCGTGTACCCGGTCCCGGACGAGCTCGGCGGGGCGGCCGGGCGGGAGCAGTTCCGCGGCGGTGAGCAGGCCGGTGACGGGGGTGCGCAGTTCGTGCGCGATGTCGGCGGTGACCCGGCGCTCGGCCTCCAGCCGGAGTTGGAGCGCGTCGGCCATGCCGTCGATCGCGCGGGCCAGTTCGTCGGTCTCGTCGCGGACCCGGCGGCCGCCGATCGCCTCGCGCACCCGTACCTGGGTGTCGCCGTCGGCGACCTTGCGGGCCGCGGTGGCCGCCTTCCGCAGCCGGCGCGACATCCGGCCGCCGATCAGCACGCCGATCGCGGTGCCGCCGACCACCACCGCGATGGAGCCGGCGATGAGCGCCTGGTCGAGGTCGACCAGCACGGAGTAGCGGTCGCTGAAGGCGCTCTTGAGCGACAGCACGTGGTGGCCGCCGGCCGGGGTCTCGGCCCATACGGTGGGGGCGCCGTGGCGGCCGTCGGCGACGTAGGTGGCGCGCTGGCCCGTGGCGGCGTAGCTCTTCAGCGCCGGGGGCAGGTCGGGGTCGTCGAGCCGGGCGTAGAAGACGAGTCGGCCGGTGGCCTCGTAGATCCGCAGCGCCGACTGGACGCGTTCGTCCTGGACGTCCCGGGTGGAGTTGATCATGCTGACCCGGGCGGCGTTGTGCACGACCAGGCTGAGCGCGAGGACGACCAGGGCGGAGACAGCGGCGATGGCCGCGCTGATCTTCCAGCGCAGGCCGTGGCGCAGGAGCAGGCGGCGCAGCAGCGGGTGGCGCCGCAGGGCGCGGCGGGCCCGGCGGGTCAGGCGGGTGGTCAGGCGGCCGAGGCGGGTCGAGAGGCGGCTGAGGCGGGCGGCAAGGTGGGCCTGGCGGAGCCGGCGGGACGAGGGGTCGGGGTCGGACGGGTCGATCAGGCCGGACGGATCGGTCGGATCGGCCGGGTCGGCCGGGTCGGTCAGGTCGCCGACGGGCTCGCCGGCGAATGCGGGGCGCGGTTTCCGGTCGTGCGCGGGGCGCGGTTCGCGGTCGAGCGAGGAGAACGGCTCGGTCCGGGCCGGGCGGGGTATCGGGCCCGGACCGGAGGTCGGTTCGTGGGTGGCCGGCCCGGGGACCGGGGGGCGCGGCGGCCCGGACGCCGGGTCGCGGGTCGGCTCGCGCAGCGGCTCGTGGGTGGCCACCTCTCAGGCCCTCAGCTTGTAGCCGAAGCCGCGTACGGTCTCCAGCCGGTCCTGGCCGATCTTCGTCCGCAGCCGCTGCACGTGGACGTCGACCACGCGGGTGTCGCCGCCCCACGCGTAGTCCCAGACCCGGGCCAGCAGGCGGTCACGGGACAGCACGGTGCCGGGGGAACTGGCGAACTCCAGCAGCAGCCGCATCTCGGTCGGGGTCAGCGCCAGCCGGCGCCCGGCCCGGGTGACCTCCATGCCCTCCGGGTCGATCTCGATGTCGCCGAAGGACAGCACGGTGTCCTCGTCGACCACCTCGCCGACAAAGGCGGCGGCGCGGAAGCGGCGTAGCACCGCGCGGATACGGGCCACCAGCACCGCGCCGTCGAACGGCTTGGTGACGTAGTCGTCGGCGCCCGCCTCCAGGCCGAGCACCACGTCGATCGCGTCGGCCCGCGCCGAGACCATGATCACCGGGACCATCGACTCGTCGCGGATACGGCGGCACAGGCTCACCCCGTCGATGCCCGGCACCATCACGTCGAGCAGGGCGAGGTCCGGCTGCCGTTCCCGGAACGCCTCCAGCCCGGTGACGCCGTCGGGCGCCGCGGTGACCTGGAAACCGTCGCGCTCCAAGGCGAGCGTGGTCGCCTCGCGGATGACGTCGTCGTCCTCGACGAACAACACGTGGGTGGCGGCCATGGTCCTATCGTCCCCCACTCGCGCCGTCGGCCGGTGCGGTGGCGGCCGAGGACTTGGATTCCGGGGTGGTGGCGGGCGTTGCGGAGGGCGACGGGATCGGGACGGTGTCCGACGGCAGCTGCGGGTCGAGCAGTTGGGAACTGGGCAGCGGCGCGGGCTCGGTGGAGGTCGGCTCGGGCGTCGCGGTCGGCGTCTTAGCGCCGAAGTTGAAGTAGGAGCGGGAGACCTGGAGGAAGTGGGTGCCGCGCCAGGCGTAGGTGACCGTTTCCTCACCGGTCGGGTACGTCACCGCGTCGTCGGTCCGGTAGACCTCGTGGACCACTTGCAGCCGGCCGTCGATCACGCTGCCGTAGACCGGGGAACGTTCGTCGGCGAACACGCAGCGGTACTTCGCGCCGATCCTCCGGTACACGTAGGCGGCGATGCCGAGGCCGTCGCCGCAGGTGGTGACGTTGACCACCAGGTCCGGGCCGTCGCCCGAGGTGAGATCGCCCGAGTCGGTGTCGAGCGGGTAGGTCGCGTCGGACCCGTCCGAGGGGCTCGAGCCGTCGGCGTCATCGGCGTCATCGGTGTCGTCGGCGGTGCCGGCGGTGCACGGCTTCAGGTCCTCCCGCACGTCGGCGCTCACGCTGGTGTCGCGCCGCACCATCCCGGCCAGCGCGGCGGGATCGGCGGCGAGCGCGGGCGCGCCGGTGTCGGGCGTCTTCATCGTCGCGGTCGGCGCCGGGCCCTCCTGCCGCGCACCGGTCACCGTCGTACCGCAGCCGGTGGCCGCGACGCAGGCGAAGGCGCCCACGGCGGCGGTCAGCGCTACGCGGCGCACTGGCTCTCCCTCCGCGTGTACCCGTACCTGCCGTGCTCCAGCTCGTGCCGCAGCCGGGCCAGCGCCCGGTGCAGCGTGCTCTTCACGGTACCCGCCGACATCCCCAGGGCACGGGCCGTCTCCTCGGTGCTGAGCTGGCCGTAGTGCCGCAGCATCACCACCTGCCGCTGCTGCGGCGCCAGCACCCGCATCACGTCCCGCAGCATCTCCCGGTCGGCGCGCTGCTCGGCGCCGTCGTCGACGCTCGACTCCGGCAGGTCGCCGGTCGGCACCTCCTCCAGCCGCCGGCTGCGCCACCACTCGGTCCGGGTGTTGATCATCACCCGGCGCATGTAGGCGTCCGCGAGCCGCTTGTCGGCGATGCCCTCCCAGCGCGGGTACGTACGCACCAGCGCGGTCTGCACCAGGTCCTGCGCGTCCACCGGGTCCGGCACCAGTCGCCGGGCGCTGCGCAGCAGGGCGTCCTGCCGGGTCCGTACGTACTCCTCGAACTCCAGAACCCCGCTCATCGCCGCCATCTGTGCCGCCTCCACCCCGCCGATAACGCTCTACCGTTCACGGCCGACGAGAACGCCTCCCACGGCCGCTTTCGACGCTACGAACCGGATGTTGGGCTTTGGCGACCAGCACCGCACAACGACCGCACAGCAACCCATCAGTTGTGTAACAGCGCCCGGCGGAGGGGGCGGAGAGGCGCGAAACGCCGATATGCGGACGGGGTTCCGGGCGGCCGGGCGGGTACGGCAAGCGCGGTGCGACGGCAGGTGCCGTACGGGGTGGCGGGCGCGGCAAGTGCGGTGGCTGCGGCGGTAAAACGGTCGCCGAGGGTGGGGCCAGGTCGTTGGCGTGCAGGTGCTGACACCAGGGTGCGGGCTGTGGCAGAGCGGCCCATTGCGCCACCCGGGCGGAGGAACCCCCGCCCGGGCGGTTGAGGGGGAGCGGCGGGGACTGCCGTGACACCCTCCGGGGGTTCGAATCCCTCCGGCCCGCACCTGCACCGCCACGCCCGCCCGGCAGCCGGCAGGCGCCGTTCGGGCGATCGGGCGGGCCGTCAGGTCACGTGGCCGAGCTGATCGGCCCGGTCAGGCCGGCAGGCGGAAGTGGTCGTCGGGCAGGTGCTCCACGAGACCGTCGGCGATCAGGCCGTCGAGGGCGCGGGTGCGCTGTACGGGTTCGGTCCAGGCGGTGTCGAGCAGGGCGCGCGGGACCGGGGTGCGGCTGGCCCGGAGGATCGCCAGCAGCCGGCCGCGCACCTGTCGGTCGGTGCCCGCGTACGTCTGACCGCGCCGCGGCGGACCCTCGTGCGCGGGTGAGCCGGCCAACCGCCAGGCGCAGCGGTCCGCGAGCGGGCAGCTGCCGCACTGCGGGGAGCGCGCCGCGCACACCAGGGCGCCCAACTCCATGGTGGCCGCGGCCCATCGCGCCGCGGTGTCCTCGTCCTCGGGCAGCAGGGCGGCCGCGACCCGGCGTTCCGCGGCCGTCGTGGCGTTCGGCGGGTACTCCACGCCGGTGACGACCCGGGCGAAGACCCGTCGCACGTTCGTGTCCAGAACGATGTGCCGCCGGCCGTACGCGAACGACGCCACCGCCGCCGCGGTGTACTCCCCGATGCCCGGCAGGGCCAGCAACTCACTGTGCTCGCGGGGAACTTCGCCGCCGTGTTGTTGTGCTATGGCCGTCGCGGCGGCGTGCAGTCGCAGGGCGCGCCGCGGGTAGCCGAGCCGGCCCCAGGCCCGGACCGCCTCGCCCGGCGACTCCGTGGCGAGGTCGGCCGGGCGGGGCCACCGCTCCAGCCATTCCGCGTGCACCGGCAGCACCCGGCTCACCGGGGTCTGTTGCAGCATGAACTCGCTCACCATCACCGACCAGGCACCCGCGTCGGGCCGGCGCCAGGGCAGGTCCCGCGCGTGTTCGTCGAACCAGTCGATCAC
>NZ_JACEGK010000151.1:0-14869 GCF_056859195.1 Streptomyces sp. NH27 | reverse complement strand
GTACTCGTCGGTGTCGCCCTCGCCGGTGGCGACCAGCAGCAGCCGGCCGTCGTGGGAGGCGACGGCGAGGACGGTGCCGTCGGGGGAGGCGGCCATCTCCGTGACGCGGCCCAGGCGCCCGGCGGCCAGGCGCGCGTGCGGGCTGTCGGGCGCGTCGCCGAAGGGGCTCGGGTTGGTCGCGCCGCCGGTGCTGCGGTGCCGGCCGCCACCCTTGTAGCGGCCTTCGCCGTCCGCCTCCTCCTTTCCGCCGTGCGGGCCGTCGTCGCTGCCAGGGGCGTACGACTGGGAGCCCGCGTCACCCGCGCGGGTGACATCACCCGGCGTCACATCCGCACCCGCCGACTCACTCGTACAGGTGAGGTCGCTGGTCCAGCGGATCGGCCCGGTGGCAGTCCGCCCGCCGACCGGGACGACGTCGACGTCGGCGGCCGTATCGGCACCGGCACCGGCTCGCGGGACGAAGGCGAGTTCAGCGGTGAAGTCGCCGGGGATGTCGCCCGCGCCCTCGGGGCCGCGGGTGAGGGCGCGGGAGGCGCGCCCTGGCAGGTGGGCGAGTTCGATGCCGTCCTCGCCCTCGGCGTCGGTGACGTAGGCGACCAGACCGGTGTCCCCGAGCATCTCGGGCAGGCGCACCCGGGCGCCTGGGACGTCGCTGATGGTGCGGGCGGGTCCGTCGCGGTGGGTGAGCCAGTACAGGCTGCCGCGTACGCAGACGGCACTGGCGCGGCCGGTCCGGTCCATGGCGAGGCCGTCGAGGTTCGAGGCGGCGGGCACCTGGTAGGGGCGGCGCCCGCTGCGCGGCCCGCCGAGGCGGACGTCCAGGCGGCGGGGCGCGGCATCGGCGGCCAGGTCGTCGACGAGCCACAGGGCCCCCGCGCACTGGTAGACGACACGGCTGCCGTCGGTGGCGGCGGAGCGGGCGTAGAAGTCCGCGTGGTCGGTGTGGCGGCGCAGGTCGCTGCCGTCGGGACGGCAGGAGTAGAGGTTGCCGATGCCTTCGTGGTCGGAGAGGAACGCGATGCGGCCGGCGACGAACATCGGGGACGCCAGGTGGCCGTCGAGGTCGGACGCGAGTCGCTTGCCGTGCAGCCACAGACGACCGGTTGCGCCGCCGCGGTAGCGCTTCCAGGCGTGCGGTTCGTGCGGCGGGGTGCCGGTGAGCAGCAGGGTGCGGCGCTCCCCGTCATCGCAGTCGTGTACGGCGATGTCGGAGACCGGCCCCCAGGGCAGCGGACCGCCGGGCTCGTGCTCGGTCGGCACGCTGTGCGCCCAGGTGTGGTAGGCGAACGGCTGCCCGTGTGACGACGCCGCCAGGATGTCGCCGTCCGGAGTCCAGGAGCACACCCGGGTGTCGGAACTGCCCCAGTACGTCAGCCGCCGCGGGACGCCGCCGTCCACGGGGACGAGGTACACCTCGGGGTCCAGGCTGCGCCAGGTGGTGAAGGCGATGGCGGTGCCGTCGGGCGAGATGCGCGGCGCGCCCACTCTCGTGCGGTCGGCAGTCACCCGCCAGGCGCGGCCGGGCGAGGCACCCGGTGGCCCGAGCGGGGCCACCCAGATGTCGTCCTCTGCGGCGAAGCAGAGCAGATCGCCGTGCAGGTGCGGGAACCGGAGGTACGCGCCGTCGCTCACCCCTCCCATGGTTCGGGGCGCCCGCAGGGCGGGCAACTTTTCACGCCGTCGCACGCCCCCGCGCTGCCTCCGTACGCCCCACAACCGGTACGCCGGCGCGGGGCGAACACCTGTGTGCCGAACTCGTGCGCGTCTACGCCGTGGCGCGGGCCGCCGCGCGTCCCGCCGCACGCCCCGAGAACAGGCAGCCGCCGAGGAACGTGCCCTCCAAGGAGCGGTAGCCGTGCATGCCGCCGCCGCCGAAACCGGCCGCCTCACCGGCCGCGTACAGGCCCGCCAGGGGCTCGCCGCGGTCGTCGGCGCCCTCGTCGCCGCCCGGTGCGGTTCCGGCCAGCACGCGGCCGTCCAGGTCCGTTTCCAGGCCGCCCAGTGACTTCCGGGTGAGGATGTTGAGCCGGACCGCGATCAGCGGGCCGGCCTTCGGGTCGAGCAGGCGGTGCGGGGACGCGGTGCGCACCAGCTTGTCGCCGATGTAGTTGCGGGCGCCGCGGATCGCGGTGACCTGGAGGTCCTTGGTGTAGGTGTTGGCGATCTCCCGGTCGCGGGCTTCGATCTGGCCGCGCAGTGCGGCCTCGTCGATGAGCCCGTCACCGGTGATCGCGTTCATGCCGCGCACCAGGGCGCTCAGGTCGCGTTCCACCACGAAGTCGACGCCGTGCTGCTTGAACGCCTCGACCGGCCCCGGGGCTCCGGGCAGCGCCCGCTTGAGCACCTCGCGCACGCTCTTGCCGGTCAGGTCCGGGTTCTGCTCGGAGCCCGACAGCGCGAACTCCTTCTCGATGATCTTCTGGGTGAGGACGAACCACGTGTACTCGTGCCCGGTGCCCATGATGTGTTCCAGGGTGCCGAGGGTGTCGAAGCCGGGGAAGTACGGCACCGGCAGCCGCTTGCCGGTCGCGTCGAGCCACAGGGACGACGGGCCGGGCAGGATGCGGATGCCGTGCCGGGCCCAGATCGGGTTCCAGTTCTCGATGCCCTCGGTGTAGTGCCACATACGGTCACCGTTGATCAGGCGGCCGCCCGCCTCCTCCGTGACGCCCAGCATCAGGCCGTCGACGTGCGCCGGGACGCCGGACAGCAGCTTGGCCGGCGGGGTGCCCAGGCGCTTGGGCCACGCGGCGCGCACCAGGTCGTGGTTGCCGCCGATGCCTCCGGATGTCACCACCACGGCCTGCGCGCGCAGTTCGAAGGTGTCCGTGACCTCACGGGAACTGGCCACACCGCGCGGTACGCCGCTGGGCACCAGCACCTCGCCGGCCACACCGACCACGGCGCCGCTGGTCTTGGTCAGGGCCGTCACCCGGTGCCGGAAGCGCAACTCGACGCGGCCGCTGGCGACCGCATCGCGCACCCGCTGCTCGAAGGGCGCGACGACGCCGGGGCCGGTGCCCCAGGTGATGTGGAAGCGCGGCACCGAGTTGCCGGGGCCGGTCGCGAGGAAACCGCCGCGTTCGGCCCAGCCGACGACCGGGAAGACCCGCAGGCCGCGTTCGTGCAGCCAGGCGCGCTTCTCGCCGGCCGCGAAGTGCACGTACGCCTCCGCCCAGCGGCGCGGCCAGTGGTCCTCGGGGCGGTCGAAGCCCGCGGTGCCGAGCCAGTCCTGCCAGGCGAGGTCCGCGCTGTCCTTGATCCGCATCCGGCGTTGTTCGGGCGAGTCGACGAAGAACAGCCCGCCGAACGACCAGAACGCCTGGCCGCCCAGTGACGTCTTAGGCTCCTGGTCGACGAGGATCACCTTGCGGCCCGCCTCGGCCAGTTCCACCGTGGCGACCAGTCCGGCCAGCCCCGCGCCCACCACCACGACGTCCGCGTCCAGCGCCATCGGCCCGCTCCCTCGGTCATCCTTACCCGCCGGTAGAAACCCTTGGGCAGCACGTTACGCGAGCGCGCCCCTGCGGTCAGGGGTTGCGGTGAACCCGCACCCTGGGCGTCACGGTGGGCGCCTCGGGCCCGTGCCCGTATCCCCCGGGCCCGTATCGGGTGGTCGCGCGCCCAGGATGGGCGACGGAAGGCCGGCGACGGAGGGTGGGCGACAGGGGGCAACGGAGAGCGGGGGCCGGGGTGCTTAAGGCGCGTGCGACGCGGCCGCGGACAAGCCGCGTTCAACACGTCGGTGGGGTGCTGCGCGCCGAGCAGCCGAGCACATGATGTGCCTGCGACCTCACTCGTTCGGGTGGCTTCGCGCCCTGCCCGTCGCCGCTTGCGACCTCACCCGTATGGCCGCGGGCGCCTGATGCGCGCGCTCTCTGACAGCTCGTCAATCAGCGGTTCTGTAAATCTATTGACGGTTCGTCAACGATCTCCTCGAAGTCCGCGTGGCGGCATCCGGCTCGCGCCCTGCGGCGGCGTGCCGCGACCGGGGCGTCGGTCGGCGCCGCCGCCCTCGTCGTGTTTCAAGCATTGACAGGAGCGGGACGGCTCCCCACTATGGGAGCGCTCCCACGTTAAGAGCGTGTAACTCCACAACGCACCAACGGCACCACCTCCCATGACCTTTCGACGGAGCTTCGAAGGTCCATCCCCCCAATGGAGGTTGTTCGCACATGGCAGTCCCGATAATCCGACGCAGAACCGCCGCACTGGCCGCAGGGGCGCTCGTCGTCGCCTCCGGCGCGGTGGCGGCCGCGTTGAGCAGTACCACCGCCGTGGCGGCGTCCAGCGCCTGCACGGTCGACTACACCGTGTCGTCCCAGTGGGACAGCGGCTTCACCGCGTCCGTGACGGTCACCAACAACGGCGCGGCGACCACGAGCTGGAAGGTCGGCTGGTCGTTCGCCGGAGACCAGAAGGTGACGCAGGGCTGGAGCGCCGACATCAGCCAGTCCGGCTCGGCCGTCACCGCGTCCAGCCTGTCCTACAACGGCACGCTGGCGTCCGGCGGAAACGTCAACTTCGGCTTCAACGGCTCCTTCAGTGGGACCAACGCGGTTCCCACGGCGTTCACCCTGACGGGGGTCGGGTGCGGTGCCGCGGGCGGCGGCGACGGCGGCACCACGGGCGGCGGAACCACCACCCCGCCGACGACTCCTCCTACCACCCCCCCGACCACGCCGCCGACCGGCGGCGACGGCCAGCGGGTGGACAACCCGTACGTGGGAGCGAAGGGATACGTCAACCCGGAGTGGTCGGCCCAGGCGTCCGGTGACGGCGGCGCGGCGATCGCGGACGAGTCGACCGCAGTGTGGCTGGACCGGATCGCCGCGATCAACGGCGTCGACGGCGCGATGGGCCTCAAGGATCACCTCGACGAGGCGGTCGCACAGGCCAACGGCCAGCCGCTGACCGTGGAGTTCGTCATCTACGACCTGCCCGGCCGCGACTGCGCCGCGCTCGCCTCCAACGGTGAGTTGGGCCCGGACGACCTGGCGACGTACGAGACGCAGTACATCGACCCGATCACGTCGATCATGTCGGACCCGGCCTACGCGAACCTGCGGATCGTCAACATCATCGAGCCGGACTCGCTGCCGAACATCGTCACCAACGCCAGCGGAGAGGCGGGCTCCACCGCCGCCTGCGCGACGATGAAGCAGAACGGCAACTACGAGAAGGGTGTCGGATACGCGCTCGCCAAGCTCGGCGCGCTGTCCAACACCTACAACTACATCGATGCCGGTCACCACGCGTGGCTCGGCTGGGACAGCAACTTCGCCCCCGCCGCGCAGGAGTTCCTGAAGGCCGCCACCACCAGTGGCGCCACCGTCCACGACGTGCAGGGCTTCATCACCAACACGGCGAACTACAGCGCCACCGTCGAGCCCAACTTCAAGGTGACCGACAACGTCAACGGCACTACGGTGCGGCAGTCCAATTGGGTCGACTGGAACAACTACGTCGACGAGCAGTCCTACGCCACGGCGCTGCGCACCGAACTGGTCGGCGTCGGCTTCGACAGCACCATCGGCATGCTGATCGACACCGGCCGCAACGGCTGGGGCGGCACGTCCCGGCCCACCGGCCCGGGGGCCACCACCAGCGTGGACACCTATGTCGACGGCGGCCGGATCGACCGGCGCATCCACGCCGGCAACTGGTGCAACCAGTCCGGTGCCGGCATCGGCGAGCGCCCGACCGCGGCTCCGGCCGCCGGACTGGACGCCTACGTGTGGATCAAGCCTCCGGGCGAGTCGGACGGTTCGAGCAAGGCCATCGACAACAACGAGGGCAAGGGCTTCGACCAGATGTGCGACCCGACCTACGGCGGCAACGCGCGCAACGGCAACAACCCGACCGGCGCGCTGCCGGACTCGCCGCTCGCGGGCCACTGGTTCTCGGCGCAGTTCCACCAGCTCCTGCAGAACGCGTACCCGCCGCTGTCGTAGCGCCTGGCACGTAGGCAGCGGAATCCCCCCACCGGGCCCGTGACGGGGTCGCTCCTGGGTCACCACGACCGGGACGGCCCCGCTGCGGGCCCGCCGCATGCCGTCGCCCGCCTGTTCGTACGATCAAGGGAGTACGGGGACGGCCGGGGGCGGTGTTCGGGAGGCGGCAGAGGATGAGCGGCGAGGGCAGTGCCGACGGCGTCATGGTGCATGGGACGGTCGCGGACGGCTGGGAGCCGGTGCGGGACGCCTTCGCGGAGAACTTCATCCGGCGCGGGGACGTCGGGGCGGCGGTGGCGCTCCACCACGAAGGCCGGTCGGTGGTGGACCTGTGGGCCGGACGTACCGGCTTCGACGGCGGTGGGCCCTGGCAGCGGCAGACCGCGCAGGTCGTCAGGTCGGCGGGCAAGGGAGTGGCGGCCGTCTGCCTGCTGCTGCTCCACCAGCGCGGGCAGTTGGACCTCGACGCGCCCGTGGCCGCGTACTGGGCCGAGTTCAAGGCGGCGGGCAAGGACCGGGTGACGGTGCGGGACGTGCTGGCGCACCGGGCCGGGGTGCCGGCGCTCGACACGCCGCTCACACCGCAGGAGGCGGTCGACGGGGTGTCGGGGCCGCGGGCGGTGGCCGCGCAGGCGCCGCTGTTCGCGCCGGGGCGGGAGCACGGGTACCACGCACAGACGTTCAGCTGGCTGGTCGGGGAACTGGTGCTGCGTGCCTCCGGCCGGACCATCGGACAGTATGTCGCCGAGGAGATCGCCGGGCCGCTCGGCCTCGACCTGTGGTTGGGGCTGCCCGCGGAACAGGCGCACCGGGTCGGCCGGATCGGGTCCGTCGCCACGCCGGAGCCGCTCGCGTCCGGCGGGCTGCGCGCCCGCCCCAAGCGCACCGTGCAGGACGCCTACGCCGACCCCGCGTCGCTGACCAGCCGGGCCTTCGCCGCGATCACGCCGCTGCCGGACGAGAACGACCCCGGCTACCGGGCCGGCCAGTTGGCGGGCTCCGGCACGATCGCGACCGCGCGGTCGCTGGCGCGCTGCTACGCGGCGTTGGTCGGCGACGTCGAGGACGGTGAAGTGGGCGCGGGCGGGGGCACCAGCGGCGGTCGGCGGCTGTTCGCGCCCGGCACGCTGGCTGCCGCGCGCACCGTCGAGGCGGACGGGCCCGACCGGGTGCTGGTGGTCAACACCTGTTTCGGGCTGGGCTTCATGCTGCACGGTCCGGCCTCGCCGCTGCTGGCCCCGGGTTCGTTCGGGCATCCGGGGCGCGGCGGGTCGCTGGGGTTCGCCGATCCCGGCAGCGGGATCGGTTTCGCGTATGTCACCAACGGGATGCAGCGCAATGTCACCGCGGACCCGCGTGCGCAGGCTCTGGTCAGGGCTGTTCGACAGTGCCTACGCTGACCGGATGACTGAACGCTTCGACGGCTACGGCGTGGTGGTGACGGGGGCGGCCCGTGGGATCGGTGAGGCCACGGCGCGCAGGTTCGCCGCCGAGGGCGCGGGGGTGCTGATCGCCGACCTGGACGGGGTGGCGGCTTCGCGCACGGCCGCCGCGATCCGGGCGGACGGCGGCCGGGCGGAGGCAGTGCGCTGCGATGTGGCGGAACGTGCCTCGGTGGACGCGGCGATCGCACGCGCGGTGGACGTGTTCGGCACGCTGGACGTGCTGGTGAACAACGCCTACTCCTGCGGCGACCACCACGACGACTTCACCCTGGAGAGTGACGAGGAGTGGCAGCGCGACCTGGATGTCACCCTCAGTGGTGCGATGAGATGCTCGCGCGCCGCTCTTCCCCATCTGATGAACGCACCGCGGCGGCGTGGCGCGATCGTCAACATCGGGTCGGTCAACGGATTGTCGTACTTTGGTAACCACTCCTACAGCGCGGCGAAGGCGGGTCTGATCTCGCTCACCCGCACCCTCGCGGTGCACGCGGCGCCTGACGGGGTCCGGGTCAACCTCGTGGCACCCGGTACGATCCGCACCCCGGCGTGGGCCGGCCGCGAGGAGATACTCGCGAAGGCCGCCGGATCGTATCCGCTGGGGCGGATCGGTGAGCCGGCCGACATCGCGGCCGCCGTCGCGTTCCTGGCGTCGCGCGACGCCGCCTGGATCACCGGGGTCACCCTGCCGGTGGACGGCGGGATTCTGAACAGCAATTCGGGTTTCACGGATGCGTTGTCGGCTGAGTGAGGCCGGGCCGGCAGCTCACCTCCTGAAGACCTGAAGACCTGATGTCCTCAAGTCCTGCTGAGGACTTCAGGACCTGAGGACGCCGCGTACCTGGGTTCGGTCAGATCCACGAATCCAGCCACATCCTGGCCTGCCAGGAGTGGTAGGGGATCGTCATCCCGGTGTAGATCGGGAAGAAGTAGATGAAGTTCCAGATGATGAGCAGCACCAGGGTGCCCGCGCCTACCGCGCCCCACATGCGTCTGCTCTCGGTGGCTTCGCGTGGGCCGAGGAAGGCGCCGATCATCATGGTGACCGCCAGGCACAGGTAGGGCACGAAGACGACCGCGTAGAAGTAGAAGATCGTGCGGTCCTGGTAGTGGAACCAGGGGAGCAGGCCGGCGCCGGTCGCGCAGAGGATGGCGCCCGCCCGCCAGTCGCGGCGGGCGATCCACCGGTAGAGCAGGTAGACGAGGGCGAAGCAGGCCGACCACCACAGCAGCGGGGTGCCCAGGGCGAGGATCTCGCGGGCACAGCCCTCGGAGGCGGTGCAGCCGTCCTGTCCGTACTTGGGCGACTCGAAGTAGTAGGAGACCGGCCGTCCCAGGACCAGCCAGCTCCAGGGGTTGGACTCGTACGGATGGTAGGTGTGCAGGCCGATGTTGAACTTGTAGACGTCGTGTTCGTAGTGCCACAGGCTGCGAAGCGGTGCCGGGATGAAGGACCAGAAGCCGCCGCGGCCGTCCGCCCAGTGCCGGTCGTAGGCGTTGCTGGACATGAACCAGCCGGTCCAGGTGATCAGGTAGGTCACCAAAGCGATCGGCAGCATCGTCAGCACCGACCAGCCGAGGTCCTTGCGCAGGACGGCCAGGTACGGGCTGCGGGAGCCGGCGACGCGCCGTGAGCCGATGTCCCACAGCACCGTCAGGATCATGAAGAAGGCCAGGAAGTACATGCCGTTCCACTTGCTGGAAGCGGCGAGGCCGAGGAGGACGGCGGCGGCGATGCGCCAGGGGCGCCAGCTCATGCCCTGGCGGCTGGCGATGTCGTCGTCGGGCCCGGCGAAGCCGTCCTCGCCGACTGGCAGGGCGGCGGCGAGGCGACCCCGGGCCCAGTCGCGGTCGACCAGCAGGCAGCCGAACGCGGCCAGCGCGAAGAACATGATGACGAGGTCGAGCAGTGCGATCCGGCTCATCACGAACTCGAGGCCGTCGACGGCCATCAAGGTGCCCGCGATGCAGCCGAGCGCGGTGGAGCGGAACAGCCGGCGGCCGATCCGGCAGAGCATGAGCACCGCCAGGGTGCCGAGCACGGCCATCATGAAGCGCCAGCCGAAGGGGTTCAGCCCGAACAGCCACTCGCCGAAGCCGATGATCCACTTGCCGGTGGGCGGATGCACGACGTAGCTGCCGACGTCGGACAACGGGACGACCGGTGGGTGCGCGAGGATCTCCGGGTTGGAGACCTTGCCGTCCGGCCACGTGCCCTCGTAGCCGTACTTGATCATCGACCAGGCGTCCTTGGCGTAGTACGTCTCGTCGAAGACGACATCGCGCGGGCTGCCCAGGCGCCAGAAGCGCAGACCGCCCGCGAGGACGGCAACCATGATCGGACCGAGCCAGCCGGACCACTTCGCGGCCAGATGGGACAGGCGCGGGCCGAGGCCGAGCATCTGCCAGATCCGGGTGCCCGGTTCGGGAAACGGCGGGACCAGGCGCTCGCGGGTGTCGGTCCGGGGCGGTTCGACGTGCCCGAAACCGCGCAGCCGCCGCGCCCACGCGCTCGGCTCCGCCTGTGCCCGGACGCCCTCTGGGGCACGGTCCTGCGCCACGGTCTCACTCGTCACCGGCCCATCGTAGGGAAAGCGTCTGAGATTGCGATGAGCTGTACGCACCCGAGGCGGCTTTGTCCGGTAATCCGAGCGCAGAGCCCGGGGCCGGGCCGCGCCTAGACTCAAGCCGTGACCAGCTCATCCGAAGATCCGTCCGACCACACGGCGCAGCACGAGGCACAGCACCAGGCGCAGAACGCGGCGGAGAACGTGGCCGACGACACGGTCCACGACGCGCTCGACGACACCGGCCACGTCACCGCGAACGTCGCTGCACCCGCCGCACCCGCCGCCGCGTACGACCCGTCCATGGTGCGCGCGGCCCCGGCGGGCGAGGGCCTGCTCGTACTGGCGGGCACGCCGATCGGCGATGTCGCGGACGCGCCGCCGCGGCTGGCCGCCGAACTGGCCGCGGCCGACGTGGTGGCCGCCGAGGACACCAGGCGGCTGCGCAGGCTGACGCAGGCGCTGGGCGTGGAGCCGGCCGGGCGCGTGGTGTCGTACTTCGAGGGGAACGAGGCGGCCCGGACCGGGGAGTTGGCCGACGCGCTGGAGGGCGGCGCCCGGGTGGTGCTGGTGACCGACGCGGGCATGCCGTCGGTGTCCGACCCGGGCTACCGGCTGGTGGCCGCGGCGGTGGAACGCGGGGTGCGGGTGACGGCGGTGCCGGGGCCGTCGGCGGTGCTGACCGCGCTGGCGGTGTCGGGCCTGCCGGTGGACCGGTTCTGCTTCGAGGGGTTCCTGCCGCGTAAGCCGGGGGAGCGGCTGGCCAGGCTCAGGGAGGTCGCGGCCGACCGCCGCACGCTCGTGTACTTCGAGGCCCCGCACCGTATCGACGACACCCTGGCCGCCATGGCGGAGGTGTTCGGCGGCGAACGGCGGGCGGCGGTGTGCCGGGAGCTGACCAAGACGTACGAGGAGGTACGGCGCGGCCCGCTGGAGGAGCTGGCGCGGTGGGCCGCCGAACGGGTGAGGGGCGAGATCACCGTGGTGGTGGAAGGCGCCCCGGCGCCGGTGCCGGGGGATGTGGCACCGGAGGAGCTGGCGCGTCGGGTGGCGGTTCGGGAGGCGGCGGGTGAGCGCCGCAAGGAGGCGATCGCGGCGGTCGCGGTGGAGGCGGGGGTGCCGAAGCGGGATGTGTTCGACGCGGTGGTGGCGGCGAAGCACGGGAAGCCGTGACGTGGCGCGGGAAGCGGTGACGTGGGCCCGGGAAGGCGTGCGGCGGACGAGGGCGTGTTCGCCGCGGTCGGCGTCCCGGCCGTGACCGGCGCGAATGCCGGCCGGAGCGGGAGAACCGGCGTAAACGTGGTGCAGGGCAAAGCAGTTTCGCCGATCTCCCACATACGCGCCAAATCTGGCCCAAGTCTCTTCCTGGTGTGCTGCAGGAGGGGTGCACGGGGCGTTCGCTGGTAGGTGGGAAGTCCCGGTCGGACAAGGTGTCCGTAGGGCCGCAGGAGCTGCCATGAGCGACACCGTCGGAAGCGGACGTACGGCGGCGGGGGCGAGGGTGGGGCACACGGTGCCACCCGGTGCTTCCGCGTACAACGTCAGGGAGGCGTACGCCTTCGCGTGTATGAACTGCGGGCACGGCTGGGAGCAGGCGTACGAGATCGAGCACCATGTCGACACCTCGGGCCGCCCCTACGTCACCTACCTGGCCGACGGCGCCGCGGTCCCCTCGCCGCTGACCCGCCCCAACTGCGGGAACTGCGGCGGCCACCTGGTGCGCATCATGCGCTCCGGGCAGGTCGACGAGGTGGTGTCGCGGTGGCACGCGCCCAGGGCGCCGCAGACGGAGCCGCACGCACACCACTGGTCCGTGCTCGGGCTGCTGCACCGCAGGCACGGCGAGCCCGGGACACCCGCCGGACCGGCTGGAACGGCCGGACCCGCCGGGCCGGTGGTCTGACGGGCCGGCCGGCCATGTGACGGGCCCGACTCCGGCGGTCCCTAGGATCGGACGCATGCCGACCGATCCGACGAAGAAGAACGCCGGGCCCGCGCCCGCCCCCGAGCCGCTGCGTGTCCCGGTCGCCGACTCGCACACCCACCTGGACATGCAGTCCGGCACCGTCGAGGAGGCGCTGGCGGCGGCAGCGGCGGTGGGGGTGGACACCCTCATCCAGGTCGGCTGCGACCTGGAGGGCTCGCGCTGGGCGGCGCGGACCGCCGCGGATTACGACGCGATCTGGGCGGCGGTGGCGCTGCACCCCAACGAGGCGCCCAGGATCGTGCACGGCGACCCCGACCACTGGTCGCGCCAGGGGGACCGGGAACCGGGCGGGATGGCGGCACTGGAGGCGGCGATCGACGAGATCGACGCGCTGGCCGCGCTGCCGCAGGTGCGGGGGGTGGGGGAGACCGGCCTGGACTACTTCCGCACCGGGCCGGGCGGCGCGCAGGCACAGGCGCACTCCTTCCGGCGGCACATCGCGATCGCCAAGCGGCATGGCAAGGCGCTGGTGATCCACGACCGGGACGCGCACGAGGACGTGCTGCGCATCCTGCTGGAGGAGGGCGCGCCCGACACGGTGCTCTTCCACTGCTTCTCCGGCGACGCGGCCATGGCGAAGGTGTGCGCCGAGCGCGGCTACTACATGTCCTTCGCCGGGAACGTCAGCTACAAGTCGGCGCAGAACCTGCGGGACGCGGTGGCGGCCGCGCCGCTGGACCGGCTGCTGGTGGAGACGGACGCGCCCTTCCTCACCCCGGTGCCGCATCGCGGGCGGCCCAACGCGCCTTACCTGATCCCGGTGACGCTGCGCGCGATGGCCGCGGCCAGGGGCGAGGACGAGGACACCGTCGCGGCCGCGGTGGCGCGGAACACGGCACGGGTCTTCGGGTACTGAGGGATGTGCGATGGCTGCGCGCCGGCTGCGTTGCGGCTGCGCGGCGGCCTGCTGAACAGGGGCCGCGGCTGCGCGACGGCTGGTGGGCCGGGCCGTCGCGGAAAGCGGCGGCAGGGGCCGGCCGGAGCGGCGCGGAGCGGGCTGGTAGGAGGCGCTGCGGGCGGCGGATAGCCTTGCGGGTGTGAGTACGACAGACCCCGACGCGCCCGGCGCCCTGCTCGGACCGGCCGATGTACGTGCGCTGGCCGCCGCGCTGGGGGTGCGGCCGACCAAGCAGCGCGGCCAGAACTTCGTGATCGATGCGAACACCGTGCGGCGGATCGTGCGCACCGCGGAGGTCGGGCCGGGCGACGTGGTGGCCGAGGTCGGGCCGGGGCTCGGGTCGCTCACGCTGGCACTGCTGGAGACCGCCGACCGGGTCACCGCGATCGAGATCGACGACGTGCTCGCCGGGGCGCTGCCCGCGACGGTGGCCGCGCGGCTGCCGCAGCGGGCCGACCGGTTCACGCTGGTGCACAGCGACGCGATGGCGGTGGCCGAGTTGCCCGGCCCGGCACCGACCGCGCTGGTCGCGAACCTCCCCTACAACGTGGCCGTGCCGGTGCTGCTGCACATGCTCGCGACCTTCCCGACCATCGAGCGGACCCTGGTGATGGTGCAGGCCGAGGTGGCCGACCGGCTGGCCGCGACGCCCGGCAACAAGGTGTACGGGGTGCCGTCGGTGAAGGCGAACTGGTACGCGCAGGTGCGGCGCGCGGGCTCGATCGGGCGCAACGTCTTCTGGCCCGCGCCGAACGTCGACTCCGGCCTGGTGTCGCTGGTACGGCGTGACCCGCCGAAGACCACGGCGACCCGGGCCGAGGTGTTCGCGGCCGTCGACGCGGCGTTCGCGCAGCGTCGCAAGACGCTGCGGGCGGCGCTGGCCGGGTGGGCCGGGTCGGCGGCGGCCGCGGAGGCGGCGCTGGTCGCCGCGGGGGTGTCGCCGCAGGCGCGGGGCGAGGCGCTGACGGTGGAGGAGTTCGCGGCGATCGCCGAGCACCGGCCGGTGTGACGATCCCACCGACCGTGGGGCGGGCGCCGAACCGGAAGAACGCAGAGACGAACGTCGTACGAACCGAGGAGAATCTGATTGTGACCGCCGTGACCGTACGTGTGCCCGCCAAGGTCAATGTGCAGCTCGCCGTCGGCGGGCGGCGGCCGGACGGGTTCCATGACCTGGCGAACGTGTTCCTCGCGGTGGGTCTGTACGACCATGTGACGGCCAGCTCCGCGGACAAGCTGACGATCACCGCGGAGGGGCGGGATGTCGAGCGCATCCCGCTGGACCGTACGAACCTGGCCGCCCGGGCCGCGATCGCGCTCGCCGAGTGGCACGGCATCGAGCCCGACGTCCACCTGCACATCGCCAAGGACATCCCGGTGGCCGGGGGAATGGCCGGGGGCAGCGCCGACGGTGCTGGCGCGCTGCTCGCGTGCGACACGCTGTGGGGGCTGGGCACGCCGATGGCGGAACTGTTGGAGATCGCGGGGGAGTTGGGCAGTGACGTGCCGTTCCCGCTGCTCGGCGGGGCCGCGCTCGGGGTGGGGCGCGGCGAGCGGCTCACCGCGCTGGAGGTCAGCGGGGCGTTCCACTGGGTGTTCGCGCTGGCCGACGGCGGGCTTTCCACGCCCGAGGTGTACCGGCAGTGCGACTGGCTGCGCCGGGAGGACGGGGCCGGTGACCTGGCGGGCGAGGTGGCCGAGCCCATGGCCGACCCGCTGCTCCTTGCCGCGCTCGCGGGCGGGGACGCGTACGCGCTTTCCCGGGTGCTGGTGAACGACCTCCAGGAGGCGGCGCTGTCCCTGCGTTCCGACCTGACCGACACGTTTTCCGAGGGGCGCGGGGCGGGGGCGCTGGCCGGGATCGTCTCCGGGTCCGGGCCGACCGTCGCCTTCCTCGCCGCCGGGGAGGAGGGCGCCGCCAAGATCGCGGCCGCACTCGGCGGTTCCGCGAGGGTTGCCGTGGGCCCCGCCGCCGGAGCCACCGTCCTTCCGTAATTGCGCCGGGGACCCGCCCCCACCCG
>NZ_JACEGK010000150.1:0-14948 GCF_056859195.1 Streptomyces sp. NH27 | reverse complement strand
GGGATGGGTGAGGTGTGGGCCGAAGCGCAGCAGCTGGTGGCGGCTGGGGTGCGGTCCCTGCGTTCTCCGCCGCCACCGGGCCGCGTGGGCGGGCCGGTGGCGACGGGCTGCGCAGGCAGCGGCGTTGTGAGACTTGAGCGGGGTCAGAACTTCTTGACGATGCCGTTGCCGGCCGACGCCCGGATGTCCAGGTCACTGCGGCTGCGGACGCCGTAGAGCTTGACGCTGCCGTTGCCGGCCTTGGCGGTGATCTGGCCGGTGGCCGCCGGGGCCACGGTCACCTTGATCGAGCCGTTGCCCGCGCGGACCCGGGCGGCGCTGCCGGCGTAGTGGTCGACCTTGACGCTGCCGTTGCTGGATTCGGCGTCGATCCACTCCGTGACTGTGCCGACCTTGACGCTGCCGTTGTCGGCTTCGGCCTTGATCCGGCCGACGGTCTCCGCGTGGATGCTGCCGTTGCTGGCCTCGGCCTCGAGGGCGGCGAGCACGCCGTAGACGTGCAGGCTGCCGTTCTCGCTGCGGCTCTTCACGCCCGAGCCGGCGGGCAGGGTGACGAGGACCTCGACACCGGTCGTGCCGCCGACGATGGTGCCGCCGACGATCGTGGTGCCGCGGCCGACGCCGCCGTTGAAGGTGACGCCGTTGACCGTGACGGTGGAGAAGTTGTTGCCGCTGATCCGCACGCCACCGTTGAAGTGCTGGGTGGTGGGCGGCAGCGGCGGCACGACGACGGTCAGGCGCTCCGCGGTCTGGTGGATGCGGGTGTTCTTCACCGCGGTGGCGGCCGGCCCGGTCGGGTCGTCGGTGCGGACCCGCACGGTCGCGACGGTCGCGGCCGGGTCGACGGTGACGTGGACGACGCCGTCGGGGCAGGTGAGGTCGGTCAGGACCGGGCCGGTGTAGCCGTCGTCGGGGGTGAACGTCCGCTCGGGGTTGCTGTCGTGCTTGCTGATGTCGGTGCCGATCATCGAGTCCTCCGGATCGGTGGCAGGGCGTGCTCCTCAGCCGCGCCGGATGCGGGTGAGGGAAGCGGTGGACGGTGCTCCCAGCGCTCTCCGCCGACACCGGACCCCCAAGGGGCGGGCCGGTGACGACGGGCTACGCAGGGCAGCGGAGGTGATCAGGCCGCGGCAGCAGCGGCGTTGGCGCGGCTGCGGGCGGCGCGGCGCTTGATCGCGCGGCGCTCGTCTTCGCTGGCCCCGCCCCACACCCCGAAGTGCTCGTTGCGGTCCAGGGCGCCCTGGAGGCAGGTCTCCATCAGCGGGCAGCGGCGGCACACGGCCTTGGCCTCTTCGATCTGCAGGAGCGCCGGGCCGGCGTTGCCGATCGGGAAGAACAGCTCCGGGTCTTCGTCGGCGCAGGCCGGGCGGGCGTTGCGGGCGGCGCGGTCTTCGGCGTCGTCCGGCTCGTAGCCGCGGCGGTCGTCTTCGCGCTCCAGGTCGTCGACGATGCCGGCGAGCGGGCTGGTGCGTGCGATGCTGGTTGTCACGAGGGCCTCCCAGTAGGTCCAGTACGGACAGCCCCCGGGGTGGCACCCCCGGGGGCTGTTGCTTTGCTCGGTGCGACGTGGTGCGGGTCAGGCGGCGGCGGGGGTGAGCCGGTCGACGTCGGCGCGCAGCTGCGTGATGCGGTCCGCGAGCTCCCGGCGCCGACCGAGCGGCAGGTACGTGGTCAGAAGCTGCCGGTTGGCGGCGTCCAGCCGGGCCTGCGCGGCCTGGAGCGGGGTCCGGGGGTCGCGGGGGATCGGTTTCGACACGGCGGTGTCCTCTCTGTCCGGTCCGTCGGTGCGAGGGCCTCGCACACTCCAGCGCCCACCGGGCCGGGGCTCGGTGGGCGCTGGGCAGTGCGGGGAGATCAGGGCCGGCGGGACGGGAAGTTCCGGTGGTAGCGGTCAGCGTTGCCGTCCGTGGCGATGACAGCCTTGGCGTATGCGGCGACCTCGTCACCTCGTGCGAACATGCCCTTGCGGGTCACGGCCGCGCTGAGCGTGCTGGTTTTGAAGGTGTCGGCGGCCTCCTGGTCGCCGGCGGCGATGGCGCCCTTGATGTCGCGGGTCATCGCGCGGTGTCCCTGGACCTCGACGATCAGGCCACGCAGCTTGTCGAGCATCTGTCCTCCATGGAGTTCGGGGTGGTGGTGCGAGGCGCCTCGCACACTCCAGCGCCCACCGGGCCGGGCTCGGTGGGCGCTGGGCAGTGCGGGGAGGTCAGGGGCGGCGGGCTTGCCGGTCGCGCTGGCGTTGCAGGTAGGCGTCCTGGAGCCGCGAGAAGCGCTCGAAGATCGGCAGGCCCGTCGGGCACGGCGCGTCGGGCCGGCAGTCCGCGCAGTCCGTCTTGTGCGCCTCGTTGTCCTGGTGCGCCTTCATGTAGCGGGTGTAGAGGTCATCCGGTGGCACGGGGTTCTTCCTGATCGGCGCCGGTGAGGGCGTGGGTGTCGGTGACGTGGTGGCCGGCCTCCCACGCCGCGATGGCCGCCGTCGCTGCGGCGGCGAGCAGAGCGCGGACGATCGGGTGGGCCGGGCCTCGGAGGGCCAAGGCCCGCACCGCGTGCTGCTGAGCGGTACGGGCCCGGTGTATGAGGTCAGCCACGGGTGCGGGCGTTGTCCTCGCTCCGCTTGTTGGCCTCCTTGACGTCCTTCTCCATCTGGGCACGGTCGTCGTCCGACAGCGAAGTCGTGGCCAGGGATGCGATGCTGGTGTTCACAGGTGCCTCCAGTTCGGGCCTGTACGCGACGCCCGGGGGGTCGATCCCCGGGCGTCGCTCTGTACGGGGTGCTCCTGCAGCCCCCTGCCGTCGCCGCTCCGAAGGGTGTGGGCGGCGGCGACAGGCAGAGCAGGCGGCGTTGTTCGTGGGAAGCGCGCGGGGTGGAGCGTCGTCAGCGGAACGTCCTGGCTTCGGAACTCGGAGACCGCGCCGGGGATCGTCCGGCAGGTGTTGTTGGCCTCTTCGACGGCCGTGCCGGCGCGCTTGGCGAACGCCTTCGTGCTGCCGGCGACCGTGGCCTCGCGCTGCCGGGTCCACTCCGCGGTCCGCACCTGGCGGGCCAGGTCGGCGTACTGGCGGTCGAAGCGAGCCCGCTCCCTCGCGAACGCCTCGCGGACCTGCCGGCGACGCGGTTCGTCCTGGAGAAGAACGGTGTAGGCGGCGAGCAGCCGCCGGCCGGTGGAGCAGGTCTCCCGTGTGGTGCAGCCCGCGCACCGCTCCCGGTGGATCTCGTACGCCTGGCGGGCCGAATCCGCGCTGCGCGCCGGGGCGACGATGCGGTGTACCGGAGCGGCCGGGGCCGGGATCGGCTTGAAGAACTGCTGTGCCGCGCGCCGGTTTTCGGCGGGCATCGCTTCCCGGTGCCGACGGTCGACCTTGATGCGCTGCCCGCTGCCCTCGCAGCGGGGAACTCGGTCCTGCGCCGTCCGCTGACTGCGGCGGTCGGCCGGCTGGTTACTGCGCGGCTGTGCCCGGTGGGCTGCGACCATACCGCGCCTGACGACACGCCACGTGCCGCAGTCGGCGCAGACGACGCTGCGGATCTCGTCGCCGTCGACGGTGACGCAGTCGGAGCGGAGCGTGCTGAGCAGGAGCGGAGCGCGGCCGTTGTGTCGCATCGAGATCCCCTTCGCCGGCCTCGGTCGGTTGCGTTCTCCGTACGCCACGGCCAGGGCCATGGAGCGTGGGCAGCGCAACCGCTGCATGGGTTCTGCGGGAGAGTCCACCCGGGGCGACCTCGTGGTTCGTCAGCCGCGGGACTGCTGGACTCTTCGCAGGTAGAGCTCTGTAGTTGTGAGGCTGAGGACCCGTCAGCTTCCGCTGGGGTCCCTGCCGTTCACCTTCCTAGGAAGGCCAACAGGACAGAGCGTGGCATGCGAATCGCGCGACGTCAACACTTCCTAGGAAGGTGTTGATACTCAACTCATGATCTGGGAAGGTTCACCCCATGACCGCGAAGACGTCGGGCCCGTCGCCCGCCTCCTACGACGCCAGCCGGCTCGCCGGCGCGCTCCAGGCGTCCATCGAGCGTGGCGAGCTACGCCCCGGTGGCCAACTGCCGACCACAGCTGAGCTGGCCACGCAATACGGGGTCAACAAGAACACGGTCAGCAAGGCCATCTCCGGCCTCAAAGCTGCAGGTGTCCTCACCGGTCCAGCCGGAGGACGTACCTGGGTGCGGGTTCGCCCTCCCCAGATCAAGCGGCACAACGGGCGGTATCAGCGGGAAAAGGAAGGGGTCCTCCTTCCGGAGGAAGAGCGCGGTGGTTACGGCGTGTCTGAGGCGGACAGCGGAATCGCTGTCCGGGATCTCCACGAGGACCTGTACACCTACGAGGTCGTGGCAGGCCCCGAGGACATCCGAAAGATCCTCGAAACCACCGCCGATAGCCAGCTGCTGCGCCGAACGTACACGCGTCGCCACGCGGCCCACGCCGGCGCTGGATGCTCCACGAGCTACCTGCCGTACAGCTTGGCCAGCCGCAATCCCGACCTGCTGGACGCCAGCCGCGAGCCGTGGCCCGGCGGCACCATGCACCAGCTGCACACGATCGGCATCGAGCTGGGCAGAATCGACGACCACGTCTTCGCGTCCATGCCCACGCCGGAGGAACAGCAGCTGCTCGACATCCCGCCGGGCGTTCCACTTCTTCGCGTCCGCAAGATCAGCTTTGCGGTCACCGGCGAGGCGGTGGAGGTCTCCGACATCCCGCTCCCAGCAGACCGTACTGAGCTGATCTACACCACGCAGCTTGAGCGGTGGCAGTAGTGCCGATCATCAGCATCATCACCCCCGTTTTCGACGGGGGTGATGCGTTCCTCCCGGAGGCTTACGAGTCCGTGCAGGGTCAGGTGCTGCCCGCGGGCTGGACGTGGGAGTGGCTCGTGCAGGAGGACGGCCGTACAGGCCGTCCCGGTTCGGTCCTTCCCCCAGATGACCGAGTGCGCTTCGCTACCGGCACCCGGGGTGGAGCAGGAGTGACGCGAACGTTGGCTCTGGCCAGGGCTCAAGGGGACCTTGTGCGCGCACTCGATGCCGATGACATGCTGAGCAGCGGTGCGCTGGCTCGGGATATCGCGGCCTTCCAAGATGCCCCCGATATTGCGTGGTGTGTCTCCGCCGCCCTCGATCTTCTCCCCGACGGTTCGCTCACGCCTGGCCCGTACGACCCACCGGCAGGGCCGCTGTCCTACCGGGCCCTTCGGGCTCACTTCGAAACTGACCGGTTCCCCGTCGTCAGCACACATCTCACCGCACGGACTGGCCTTGTCAGGGCTGTTGGCGGCTGGCCGGCCCTGCCGGCGTTGGAAGCGCTGGCGCTCCTGTTGACCTGCGCCGCTGTTTCGCCGGGCCTCATGCTCACTGAGCCGGGCGGCATTTACCGCAAACATCAAGATCAAACGACTGCCCAACCGCACTACCGGGACGAGGTCGAGTTCGCCACCCTGCGCGCTGCGATCCTGTCCCGCCTGGACTCCCTCGAGGAATCAGGGTGGCGTTGGGTTCCCCCGATGAGGAAGGACCATCGATGACAAAGAAGCTGTCGATCATCACCGCCGTGCACCAGAGCGGTGTAGCGCACCTACGGAGTGCGTACGAGTCGCTGGCCCAGCAGCAGCTGCCGATCGGCTGGGACTGGGAGTGGCTGATCCAGGAAGATGGCTTTGACGTGGCGGCCAGCGCTGAGGTGCCGACCGACGCTCGTATTCAGGTTGCACACTCCCGGCGCGGCGGACCGCACGTGGCGAGGACGGTAGCGCTCGGTCGGGCATCTGGCGAACTCATCAAGAATCTGGATGCCGACGACGTTCTGGCTGACGGGGTTCTGGCGCGCGATATCGAGGTGCTGGAACAACGTGAGGACATCGGCTGGACTACCTCCGCGGTGCTTGATCTCATGCCGGACGGCAGTCTCGTCAGTTTTCCGGGAGATCCGGCCGCGGGCCGAATTGAGCGCGGTGCGGTGTTCGCGCACTGGGAGAAGAACCTGCGGGCGCAGGTTCACCCGACGACGCTGTGCGCGCGCCGAACGCTCGTACTGGCCCTGGGAGGTTGGATGGCGCTGCCTGCCTCTGGCGACACGGGCCTCCTTCTTGGGCTGGATGCCTTGGCGCCGGGCTGGTTTCACGAAGAAGTGGGCCTCCACTACCGCAAGCACGATGGTCAGATCACCGCTGACGCGCGTCATTCGAAGGGCGAAGAGTGGGAGGCCCGCATGCGCGTCATCGGTGATCACGCCCGGGCACTGCACGCGATGGTGAAGAGCACGCGACCGGACCAGTGATCTGTCCTGCGGTCCGGCTGATGTCCAGATCACACTCGTTTTACCTCTCGAACCCGTGGGGCGGGAGCCTTCGGAGATCTTTTCCCGCGAGACGGGATGCGGTCGTGCCGATCGGAATTCCCTGCGGCCGCGTGGCATTGACGTTGGGCCAGATCGGGGACACACGCTTAGGATCTATGTCGATCATCGTTCCGATTTTTGGACGGGGCGTCAGGAAGGTGGCGGTGGCGGTGAACGGAGCTGCGGTCTGGATTGCGGTCCACGCTGCGACACGGGCGCCCCACCGTCCCCCGGCATACTCCCCGAGCGGTACAGTTTCCCCCGAACTTGATCAACTAAATGAGTGTGGCCCCGTCGATCGACTTGGGGAAGTCGAGAGGGGCCACGGGCTTCGGGGACCTTGTAGCAGGGGTCCCATCGGCCGGCCGCGCACCCTGAACGGAAAGCCAGGTGGCGACGTGCATCAGGGTACCCGCGCCCGCACGTACACACACAGCACCCCGCCGTGGGGTCAGCAGCGCAGGCGCGTGAGCTGGTCCTTCGACGGGGCGTTCGCGTTGTCCGGGCACCCCAACCAGCCCTCCGAAGAGGGGGTTGAGATGACCTAGGTCTGGGGGCGGTAGCACCCGCCCGGGCTGACGAGGCACCTGCCCGCCTCGATCAGACCCACATTCCACCGGGAGAGTTTGGCGACTCCCCCGAAGGTTCTGCCCTCCGGTTGGCGCCGGTCGGGCGTTCACTCTCGGTTCCCAACGAACCGCACCTGCCGTTGAGGCGGTGCCATTTTGTGTAGCCGCCTCCGTAGAGGAAGGCCGCTGCCATTTTGCATGCCCGGCTGGCCTCGCGCCAGTCTTCACACGTCCGGTTGATCCGCGTTTGTACGCCAAACGTGGTGTCCCCCTTGGTCGGGGAACAGGACTTCTTCGTCACATCCGGGTACATCCGCTCCCTTGCTACGGTCGCGAACCCCCTTTTCGCCCCGCCAGCCGTAGCCGCCTCAACCAGTTGGAGTTCGTCCCCGCTTGCCGTCACACGGGAAGATCGTTTCGCACCTGTAGAAGGCGTGAGCACCCCTTCGTCCGCTGGCGGTTCCCTCGGGTTCCGCGTCCGCAGTCCTCTGTCCACAGGCGATCTGTTCCACGGTCGCCGGATGACCTCTGTTCCGACGTCGGCCCGGGTGGGCCGGTGAGCACCGCGGCGGCGATGGCCGCTGTGCGGGTTCCGTCGCCGCGCCGTTCCGGCCTGCTGGTCGACGGCGCGGCGGACGTGCTGGCGGAGCTCCCGGAGTTGTTCGTGCCGGAGGCCTCGCAGTGGTTGTCGACATCGGCGAGCCGACTGGCGTTCGACGGCTACAGCTGGATGCAGGCGGTGCACTGGGTGAAGGGGTCCGGGCTGTACGACCCGCGCCGGCACCAGGAGTACGGGCCGCGGAAGTTCGATGTGACGACGGTCCGCGTTGCCCAGGTGATGGCCGCGTTCATCCAGTGCCGCCCCAGCCTCGAGTTCCTGATGGCGCGCACGGGGTTGTCCCGGCGGTCGGTGAACTACCACCTGCGGATGCTGCGGGAGACGGGCCTGCTGGTGCGGATCGCGATCGGCACGCGGGAGGCCGGCGGGAAGCGGCTGGCGAGCGAATACGTGCTGATGGTGCCGCCGGAGTTCGACACGGCGCTGGGGATCCGCACGGTGCAGCGGCATGAGGCGGCGCCGGACTACACGCGGGCGGTGGCCGGGATCTCGGAGACGGGGCGGAACCTGATGGGGGCGCTGGGGAAGAAGGCGGCCCGGAAGGTCCGCAAGCCGAGGAAGAAGACGGCCTCGAAGGGGTCGGCGAAGGCCTCGCCGGCGACGTCAGCGCAGGGTGCAGCGGAGAGCGGGGGGGACGGCCAGGAGCCGGTGTCCGACCCGGATTTGGGCGGGGGCCGTTGCACCCCAATGCAGGGTGGTACCTCAACTCTTCCCACTGCCGGTAGTACCCCTGATCCCTCTGAGGACAAGCTCGCCAGCGGGAAGCGCAAGTCGTCGCCCCCGAAGAAGGCCAAGCGCGGGCCGCGGAAGCTCAACAAGACCGGGCAGCGGTTCTCCCTCGCCGGAGAGTTGATGCGGCGGGTGTCGTGGCTGCGGCCCGCCGACAAGGACCGGATCGCGTGGGCGGTCAACGAGGTCTCCGACGCCGGCTGGACGGCCGATGAGGTCCTGGCGGCCCTGGACCTGCGCCAGGAGCCGCCCGGCGGCGTACGGCGGGCCTCGGGCTTCCTGGCAGCCCGGATGCGTGGCATGGCGACCATGCCCGGCTGGACCACCAAACAGCAGCGCCAGGTGCAGGTCGACCACCGCAACGCAGCCGTGGACGCCGCCCGCAAGGACCGCATCCAACAGGTGCGTGACCAGCAAGATCGCAGCGAGGGCGCCTGGCAAGCGCCGCGTAGCGCCGCCGTGCGGCGTGAGGTCGACCAGCTGCTCGGCGAGGCCTTCGCGCCCACGTTGCCGGCCGGCCACGAGCCAGGGTTGCCGGAGCTTTCGGGCCCGCAGGACCTGACCGCAGCCGAGGTCGCGGAGATGCGCAAAGCGGCGGCCGCGGAGCTGATGACCGGCGAGACGTCGCTGATCAGCATGGCCGTGGAGTGGTGGGGTCCGGCGGCCGCAGAGCGCATCTACGGCAGCGGCCTGGTCCACCGGGCCCGGCAGCTGACCTCCATGACGTCGCTCAGCGAGTTCGGCATCGACAGGGGGCAGCATTGACCAGCGCCGAACCCAGCAGCGCCTCGCGGCCGCCGGAGGACCCGGCGCCGCCGACGCCATCCGGGGTGGACCTGGCCCGGGTGGCGCTGCAGGCCGCGAAGGCGACCGCCCGCAAACGTGGCGAGCAGGCGAGCGCGGGCAAGCCGCGCCGGGTGCGCACCGGTCGGTCCGTGCGGGGTGACGGCCGCGAACCGGTCGGCCTGGCGGCAGCGTTCCAGCAGCTCGTCACCGAGCGGGCCTGGGAGGTCCCGGCCGCCGGCGGGACCGTGCTGCAGCAGTGGTCGGCCATCGCGCCTGACCTGGCCCCGCACGTCCAGGCCGTGGGGTTCGACGCCGACCAAGGGCGCCTGGACCTGCTGCCCGACTCGCCGGCCTACGCCACCCAACTGCGCATGAGCACCGCCCGCCTGGTCGCCATGGCCAACCAGGCCGCCGGCCGCGAAGCCGTGCGCAGCATTCGCGTCCTGCCGCCCGGCACCCAGACCTCCGCCCCGGCCGCCGGCGTGTCCCCGGCTGCCGTACCGGAGCCGGCCGGGCCGGTGCGCACCCGCGAGGACGCGTCGACCGGCTACCGCCAGGCGCTCGCCGCCCACCAGGCCGCCAAGACGGAGCAGGGCGACCGGCTCCCGCCGGCGGTACGCGCCGCCATCGAACGGCAGGACCACGTGCTGCGTGGTCGCCGGGAGCCGGAGGAAGCTTTCGGCGACGGCCAGGCCGCGCTTGAGGAACTGCGCGCCAAAGCGGCCCGGGCTGCACCGGCCGGCGCCCGCGCGCGGGCCCTGCAACGCCTCGCCGCGGAGCGTGCTGGGCGGAGCGTCTCCGCCCAGCAGGTGCGGCGTACAGCTTGATCTGCAGGCGAGGATCACCGGCAGCGCCGCGCCGCGCGCGGTCGACCGTGACCTTCCGGGGGCGCACATCTACATTCATGCATATGCCTCTGGCATGTTCCGTATTACGCACACGGGCCTGGAATCTGGGGGCATGAGGTCTGCTGCCGTGCGTATCGGCCCTACAGTGGGGGAATTAGATCACTGCGTAGCGCGTAGATCTGTAGATGCGTGGTGATCATGAGGGAGGGGCCGGCCCCGTTCGGACCGACCCCTCGGGACGGGCCGTCGGATGTGGGACCGTCAGCGCCGTGAGATCGCATCCAGTAGCAGCTGGATGAGCGCGATCAGCACGGCGAACTGGTTCCAGTCCGGCGGCTGTTCATCATCGGTCAACCCGTATCACCTCCTCTCACCCTCGGGGCTGGAGGTGGCGGAGCTGCGATGCGCCGTCAGAAGGCAACCCTATACGGGCAGTTACGATCAGTCCGCAGAAAGTCGGGTCTCGCCAGTACCGGAAACTCCGCTTCCGCCGCAGGGTCTGTGCGCCGTGCCGCTGACCAGCACCCTCGTGCCGTCCGCGGTCGCCTGGTCCGCTTGACCGCGGCGGTCGGCAGCGTCCGGCCGATCCCGTTCTTCGCGGTAATCCGCCCGACGTTCACTGCCTGGCCGGGCTCGGGCACTTGCGGCCGCTGCAGCGGCGACGGTGTCGGCCGGGGCAGCCGGGGTGTCTACCGCCCTCGCAACTCGTCTTCCATCAAGGCCTCATACGCATCCTGGGCTCGGCTGTCGAGTTCGTCCTCGATCGAGCGGACGATGCCGAGTGCTTCCCGGTCGATGCTTTCGGGGTTGTCCAGGACGGTGAACAGGGGGCCGTCACCGAGGGAGATGTCGAGTGCCTTCGACGGGAACTCCCGCAACGCCTTGCCCTGCTGGCCCTTGTCCCGGGGCGAGACCGCCGCGCCGTCGCGGAAGGCGGCCTCGCTGAGGTGTTCCAGGGCGTCGCGCGCCAGCTTCAGCTTCTCGTTCTCCGCCGGCGCCGTTTCGCCGCGCTCCGCGGCGAGGCGGCCCCGCCACTGTTCGAGCTGGTACGCCGACCACACCAGGGTGTGCTCTTCCGCCCACCGCTGGCGGAAGTCGGCGCGCAGTTCCTCTTCCGAGGGGCTCCAGTCCTCGTTGTAGTCGTAGGCGCGGGAGTTGGCGTCGAACTGCTGACGTATGGCGCGGGTGCGCTCGGCTTGCCTGATCACCGCTTCAGCCCAGACCTGCACGAAGTACCGTGCCTGCTCTTCGGCTTCGTTGTAGGCCGACTCGAATTCCATGCGGCGAGGCTACGCGGCGCCTGCCTCCGTTGGACCGGATCGCTCGGCACCGGTCCAACGATGGCCGCCGGGCCGCGGACCCTGACGCCAATGTGTGCCACCGACGGGCAAGGCGCGGCGCACCAGGGGTCTGACCTGTACGTACACCGCTCCAACCGGTGAACGTTGCGTTCAATATGGCGTTTATAGTGAATTTCACAGTGAAGTTCAGCTAAGGTACGGGGAGGAGGTTGAAACTGATGCCCACGGAAGACGAGTTGTTCGCGTCGGTCGACGCGCTGCTTGAGCAGGGCCCGTTGTTGCCGCCACCGGCGGAGCGCAGGCGCCTGCGGGAGGCCGCCGGTCTGACGCAGGACGATGTGGCCGCCGGTCTGCATTCGAGCCGGGAAGCGGTCAACGGCTGGGAGACCGGCCGCACGAGGCCGCGGCCGCCGCGGCTGCAGGCGTACAAGCGGCTGTTGGACGGGTGGGCGGTCCGCTATCCCGCCCCGCCCCTCGAGGACCAGGCCCCCGCGGAAGTGCTGGCGACGTTCGCTCCTACCGCACCCCCGAAGGCTCCGGCTGCCGTGCCGCCGGCCGCGAACCCCACCCCGGCAGCACCGGCCGCACCCTCGACGGGCAGGACGGCCAAGGCGCCGGCGGCGGCCAGGAGTGCGTCGACGTCGCGGCGTCCGGCCGCGGCGAAGGCTGCCCGCCCGGCCGCAGACCCGCGGTTCCCGAACGGGCCGCTGGCGGTGCTTGACAGCGACGGCACCGTGTACTGCGTCGGCGGCGTCGTGATGGACTGCCCCGCGGCCACGATCCCCGCGCTGGTCGACTGGACGCTGTCGGAGTCCGGGATCGGCGCGGCCCGGCTGCACCGCCACGGGAAGGACTCCGACCCGCTGATCGCACTCACCGAGGCGGCCGCGGTGAAGTTCGGCCTGCCCGCACGGCTGGAGGGCGAGGAAGCCCGCCGCTCGTTGCGGCTGCCCGACGACCACAAGGTCGTCAAGCAGATCACCAAGGCCCGCTGGAAGTTGACGCAGCGCGGCTTCGGGCCGTGGGCGCGGGTCTACCGGCCGGCCAAGGGCAGCGAGCGGCAGTGCGTGCAGCTCGCCATGCTGTCGTGGGACGCCCTGGACCCCCGCTCCTGGGGCGGAACCGCCAGCCTGCACCCGGCGGAGATTGCGAACGTCCTGGGTGTGTACGCCTCCCGGGTGATCACCCCTCGGGGGTCGACGGCGGTGTCCGGGATCGAGCTGATGACCGCGATGCGCCCGCCGACCCGCGCGGTCAAGGATGAGACGACCGGCGGCTGGGTGTCCGCGCCCAACCCCGGGGCGCTGCACGGGCCGATGGACCCGGCGCCGCCGGAGTCGATGCTCGCGCACCCGGTCGCGCAGGGCTGGGACCGGGGGTTTCTGGACGAAGAGGCGTTCCAGTGGCGCCGCGACCCCGCCTCGCTGACCGATGCCGAGTGCCTGCTGCCGTTCGCGGTCGGCCTGGACATTAACACCGCGTTCCTGGCCGCCGCCGCCCGCCTGTCGGTGGGGCTGTCGGAGCCGGAGCACGTCACGGCCCCGGTGTTCGACAAGAAGATCCCCGGTTCCTGGCTGGTGGACCTGTCCCACATCGACATCGACCCGCGCCTGCCCAACCCCTTCACCCCCAGGGGCACCCGCCCGGAGGGCCCGGCCTGGTACGCCACGCCGACCGTGGCCTACGCGGTGGAGCTCGGCGCCACCGTCCAGCCGATCGAGGCGTATCTGCGGCGGGAGACCGGCGCGTACCTGGACCCGTGGCACGACCGCCTCAAGGACGCCTACGTCACGACCATGGCTGACGCCGGGATCCCGGTGGACAAGGACACCGACGAGACAACGTTCCTGGCCGCGATGAGCCTGCACACCATCCTCCGCAGCGGCTCGGACGACCTGGCCGCGGTACGCGAGCAGCTGGCCGCCGCCGGCCTTGCCAGCGTCGCGGGCCTGGACGACGGCGAGCTGGCGGCCGCGCTGCGCCGGCACCAGCAGATCGGCATGGTGCTGTCCGCGGTGAAGGGCACCGTCAAGGGCGGCATCGGCAAGCTCAAGGAGAACCCGCAAGGGCGCCACCACCGCGACGGCGAGCGCTGGCCGGCGCTGGAGCGCCCGACCTGGCGGCCCGACATCCGGGCGGCGGTCATCTCCAAGGCCAGGGTGAACATGCACCGCAAGATGGCCAACGTCGCGCGCGCGACCGGCGGCACCCTGCACGCGCAGGAGATCAACGGGGTGTTCACCGTGCGGTTCGGCCCCGACGCGCTGATGCCGCTGGGGGTGCTGTCGGACTGCGTCGTCTACCCCAGCAAGGGCCGCTCCCCGCTGGACTGCCTGCCCCTGACCGAGGACGGCCAGCACGTGCTGCCCGGCACCTTCCGGATCGGCGCCACCCCCGGGCTGGCCAAGGTCGAAGGGGTCCAGGACATGTTCTGGGCCGTCGACCTGCTCGAGCGCAACCTCAACCCGGCCCGCCACATCAAGGGCGACGGCCACGACGCGGTCATGGACGAAGGGGAGTAGCCGGTGGCGAACGAGATCGACCGCGCCCTGGACCGTGCCGGCACCGAGCAGTTCACCAAGGCGCCGCCGAAGACGCCGCTGGCGCGGATGCGGCTGCTGATGCGCGCGGAGGAGGGCTCCACCGCTGCCGTGGCGGCCCGCCTGGGGGTCTCGCAGCGCACGGTGGAGCGCTACCTCAAAGGGCAGCGCAAGCGGCCTCGCAAGGCCCTCACCGAGGCCCTGGACCGCGAGGTGAAGAAGGTGTGGCAGCCCCGGGTCCGCCAGCGGGCCCGCAAGGCGGCGGCCACCCGGAAGGGGATCACGATCGAGACCCGCGCCCGGTTCGGCTACACCGCGCCGATCGGCACCACCGACGACGGCCGCGAGCGCCGCCTGACTGTCCACCTCCCGCCCGTCTACGCAGACCGGCTGTTCACCGCGCAGCAGCAGGGGGCCAGCGACCAACAACTTCGTGAAATCGTCGCCGAAGGACTGCAAGAGGTGTACTTCAAGGACGGTGGAACGCGCGCCGACGGGCTCGAAGTAGAATTCCGCGACATCGACTACTTCGACGTCTCCTTCTAGGAAAGAATCCACCCCATGCCATCGATCGAATTACCCCACTCAGAAAGGAGCGATACCGTGACCGACCGGCCCGTGCAGATCGCCGACATCGAACGCCGTGCCCGCGCGGCCGTCGCCGACCGGCTCCGGCACGCCGCCGACGACGCCGTCCTGGCGGTCACCCGCGACAGCGAGGACCCCTTGGCGGTCGTCCTGACCGTCAACTCCGGCGGCAACGCGGCCGCGTGCACACAGGCGCTGCGGATCGAAGCCGGCTACGCCTGCGGGGTCCTGCCCGCCACCCGGGAGTACGGGGTCCGGATGCGGATCGGGCCCGGCGACGCGGTCGACTCCGACTCGCCGTCACACCCCGGCCGCCTGGTGGTTCGCCGAACGCGCCTACGGCCAGTACCTCAGCGAACAGTCCGCACTCCCCGAGACGGCCAAGCCGTCCAGCCCCGGAAGGTGACCCATGGAAGCCAACACCAGCGAGGAAGCGTCGGCCGAAGAGGCCGCGGCTGACGAGGAACCCGAGCTCGACTTCGTCCACGTGGGCTGCACGTTCGTGTGCCGGGCCGACATCGCCGACGACGTCGCCAAGGCCCTGCGTGTGGCTGTCGAGGCGTTCCTCGAGGACTGCGGCTTCAGCGATGACGAGATCGTCGACTACGGCGTCGACTGACCGCCCGCCCCCCACCGAGA
>NZ_JACEGK010000149.1:0-15009 GCF_056859195.1 Streptomyces sp. NH27 | reverse complement strand
GTCTACCTCGGCGGGCTCACCCCGCGGGACGTGCCGACCGGCCGGCTCTCACCGCATCTGCGCTCGCGCGCGGAGGTCGGCGAGATCCTGCTGGCGTCGGGCGTGCCGACCACGGTGCTGCGGGCCGCGGTGATCATCGGCTCGGGCTCCGCGTCGTTCGAGATGCTGCGCTACCTCACCGAGCGGCTGCCGGCCATGGTGACGCCGAGTTGGGTGCGTACCCGCCTCCAGCCGATCGCCGTCCGGGACGTGCTGCGCTACCTGGTGGGCAGCGCCGCGATGCCGTCCGACGTCAACCGCGCGTTCGACATCGGCGGCACCGGCGTGGTGACGTACCGGGACATGATGCGCCGGTACGCGGCGGTGGCCGGGCTGCCGCGGCGGGTGATCGTACCGGTGCCGGTGCTCACGCCCCGGCTGTCCAGCCACTGGGTCGGGCTGGTCACGCCGGTGCCGGCGGGTGTGGCGCGCCCGCTCGCCGAGTCGCTGCGGTACGAAGTGGTGTGCCACGAGCACGACATCGCCGACTACGTACCCGATCCGCCCGGTGGTCCGCTCGATGTCGACACCGCGCTGCGGCTGGCGCTGCAACGGGTGCGGGACGCGCAGGTGACCACCCGCTGGTCGTCGGCGTCGATGCCGGGCGCGCCGAGCGATCCGCTGCCGACGGACCCCGACTGGGCCGGCGGCAGCCTCTACACCGACGAGCGGGAGGCGGCGGTCGACGCCTCACCCGCCGATCTGTGGCGGGTGATCGAGGGTATCGGCGGCGAACACGGCTGGTACTCCTTCCCGTTGGCGTGGGCGGTGCGCGGCTGGCTGGATCGGCTGGTGGGCGGGGTCGGGCTGCGGCGCGGGCGGCGCGACGCGCAACGGCTGCGGATCGGCGACTCGTTGGACTTCTGGCGGGTCGAGGAGATCGAACGGGGCCGGCTGCTGCGACTGCGCGCCGAGATGCGGCTGCCGGGTCCGGCATGGCTGGAGATGCGCGCCGGCACCGACATCTCCGGCCGTACCCGCTACCGCCAGCGCGCTGTCTTCCAGCCGCGGGGGCTGCTCGGGCACGCCTACTGGTGGGCCATCTCCCCTTTCCACGCTGCCGTGTTCGGCGGGATGGCCCGCAACATCGCGCGGGCGGCGAGCCGCGTGGACGGGTCGGAGGCCCACTCCGTCGGCGCGGCAGGGCCGGGCCGACGGCCGAAGGGCGGCCCTCCGACGGACGGCCGCGCCGTATGAGCGGGTCCGCCGCGTCAGCCGGCCACGGGACCAACTCCGCATCCACCCGGGCGCGCTCGACCAACTTCGCTTCCTCCGCGGTGCGTTCGGCTACGGCCCGCCGCGCGGTCGTCCTGTTCACCTCCGACCTGCGGCTGCACGACCATCCGCCGCTGCGGGCCGCGCTGGCCGGCGCGGACGAGGTGGTGCCGCTGTTCGTCCGCGATCCGGCGGTGGACGGCGCCGGGTTCGCCGCGCCCAACCGGCGGGCGTTCCTGGCCGACTGCCTGGGCGCGCTGGACGCCGGGCTGCGCGAGCGCGGCGGGCGGCTGGTGCTGCGGGCCGGGGACACGGTGGCGGAGGTGTGCTCGGTGGCGCGGGAGGCGGACGCGGCCGAGGTGCATGTGGCGGCCGGGTGCAGTGCGTTCGCGCAGCGCCGCGAGGAGCGGCTGCGGCGGGCCCTCACGGCGGACGGGCGGCGGCTGCACGTCCACGACGCGGTGGTCACGGCGGTGCCGCCGGGCCGGGTCACCCCGCAGAACTCCGATCACTTCGCGGTGTTCACCCCGTACTTCCGGCGCGGGCGGCAGGAGGGGCTGCGCGATCCGCTGGCAGCGCCGCGGGCCGTACGGGTGCCGGTGTCGGTGCGGTCGGCGCCGCTCGCGCCGCGCGGGACGGTCGGCGCGATCTCGCCCGAACTGGCCGCGGGCGGTGAGGGCGAGGCCCGACGGCTGCTCACCGCGTGGCTGCGGCGCGGCGTCGGGGAGTACGACGCGCGCCACGACGACCTGCCCGGCGACGCGACCTCGCGGCTCTCGCCGCACCTGCACTTCGGCACGCTCTCCCCGGTCGAGGCGGTACGACGGGCGCTGGCAAAGGGCGGGCCGGGCGCGGAGGCGTTCGTCCGGCAGGTGTGCTGGCGCGACTTCAACCACCAACTCCTCGCCGCCCGCCCTGCCGTGGCGTCGGCCGACTACCGTACCCGGCACGACCGTTGGCGTACCGGGGCGGCGGCGGAGGCCGACGCGGAGGCGTGGCGGCAGGGCCGGACCGGCTACCCGGTGGTCGACGCGGCGATGCGGCAACTGCGTACGGAGGGTTGGATGCACAACCGGGGCCGGCTGCTGACCGCGAGCTTCCTGACCAAGACCCTCTACCTGGACTGGCGGGTGGGCGCCCGGCACTTCCTGGAGCTGCTGGTCGACGGCGACATCGCCAACAACCAGCTCAACTGGCAGTGGGTGGCGGGCACCGGCACCGACTCCCGCCCCAACCGCGTGCTCAACCCGCTGCTCCAGGCGAAGCGGTACGACCCGGACGGCGACTACGTGCGCCGCTGGGTGCCCGAGCTGGCCGGGGTGGCGGGTGCGGTGGTGCACGAGCCGTGGAGGCTGCCGGCGCGGGAGCGTGCGGGGTGCGGCGACTACCCGGAGCCGATCGTGGAACTGGCCGAGGGGCTGGTCCGGTTCAGGCACGCGCGGGGACTCGGTTAGTGCCGCGACCGGCAAGGTCTGCCCGGTGGCGAGGCGTGCCGGCGTGGTCGGCCGCAAGGCGCCGCAGCGGCCTCGTAGTGGGCCTACTCGGCCGATGCGGCAACTGGGGGCCCTCCCCCTGGCTTCGCCGGGGGCACCCCCACCCAGGCGAAGCTCTGGGGGAGGACGGCCGTGCCAGGGCGGCGAGCGGGGCAGACCTTGCCGGGAGGGCCGCTGGGGCGCATGGCGGCGCCGCCGGGTGGGTTCGCCCGGCGGCACCGTTGAGCGGGCGGATCGGTGGAGCAGGCGGATCGGTGGAGCAGGCGGATCGGTGGTGCGGGCAGGTCAGATGTTCCAGACCTGGAACTCCGAGAGCTGGGCGGCCGGCCAGCCGCTGTTCGCTGTGAAGTTCAGCCGGAAGTAGCGCCGGCTGGTCGCGGGGAACGACAGGGTGACGGCGTTGGACGCGGTCGGGTTGAAGTTGTAACTCGCGGACGCGTCCAGGGTGGTGAAGGTGGAGCCGTCGGTGCTCGCGGACAGCGCCAGCGTCTCGCTCCGGGCGGCCCAGCTCGCGGGGAGCTGGAGCACCACCCGGCTGGCGCTCTGCGCGGAGCCGAGGTCCACCTGGACCCACTGCGGGAAGGCGTTGTTGGCGCTCTCCCAGTAGCTGTCCTGGTTGCCGTCCGTCACGTTCGACGAGGGGTAGACGTCGGTGTGGCTGGATTCGCTGGTGGTCTTGTGCAGGGCCAGGTTGGCGCTCACCGTATCGATGCCCGTGCCGGACAGCGGGACCGTGGTCGGGCTGTTCGACGCGTTGCCGGAGACGGTGAGGGTGCCGGTGCGGGCGCCGGCCACGCTGGGCTTGAAGGTGACGCTCACCGTGCAGGTGCCGTTTGCCGCGATCGAACTGCCGCAGGTGTTGGTCTGCGTGAAGTCACCGGAGGCGGCGATCGAGGAGACCGACGCGGCCGCGGAACCGCTGTTGGTGAGGGTGACGGTCTGCGGGTCGCTGCTGATGCCCGGTGCCACGCTGCCGAAGCTCAGCGAGGTCGGGCTGGCCGCGAGGGTCGCCGAGGACGGCGGAGTGCCGCCGCCGCTCCCGCTGGGGAAGACCTCGAGGTCCGACAACTGGGCTTGCGACCAGCCGGAGTTGGCGGTGATGTTCACCCGGACGTACCGCGCGTCGGCGGCGTTGAAGGTGATGGTGACGGTGTTGCCGGTGGACGGGTCGAAGGTGCGGTCGGCCGAAGCCGCCAGCGTGGAGAAGCTGGAGCCGTCCGTGGAGCCCTGCACCGACAGGGTCTGGGTGCGGGTGGACCACGCCGTGGCCGGCGGGAGCTTGAGCACGACCTTTCCGACGCTGTAGCTCGCGCCGAGGTCGACCTGCGCCCACTGCGGGAACGCGCCGGAGCTCTCCCAGTACGTCGAGGCGTCCGCGTCGGTGATGTTCGTCGCGGGGTAGAGGCTGTTGCTGCTGCTCGCGCTGGCGGGCTTGCCGGCCGCGATGTCGGTGCTGCTGTCGATGCCGCTGCCGGTCAGGCCGACAGTGGTCGGGCTGTTGTTGGCGTTGCTGGTGACGGTGAGGTTGCCGGTGCGGGCGCCGCCGGTGGTCGGCTTGAAGGTGACGTTGACGGTGCAGGAGGCGCCGACCGCGATGGTGGAGCAGTTGTTGGTCTGGGCGAAGTCACCGGTCACCGCGACGCCCGAGACGGTCGCGGAGGTGGTGCCGGAGTTGGTGACGGTGACCGCCTGCGCGGCGGCGGTGTCGCCGACCACGGTGCCGGCGAAGGACAGGCCGCCCGGGTTGGTATTGAGCACGGGGCCGGGTGCGGTGCCGGTGCCGGACAGGGTGACGGTGTTGGTGACGCCGCCGGCGTCGACGGTCAGTGACCCGGTGCGCGAACCGGTCGCGGTCGGGCTGAACTTGACGCTGACCGTGCACGACCCGTTCGCGGCGATGGAGCTGCCGCAGGTGTTGGTCTGCGCGAAGTCACCGGAGGCGGCGATCGAGGAGACCGGCGCGGCCGCGTTGGTCGGGTTGGAGACGGTCACGCTCTGCGCGGCGCTGGTGGTGCCGGTGGCGACCGAACCGAACGACAGCGCGCTGGGGTTGGCGGTCACGCCGGAGGGCGGGTACGGCGGGAAGACCGGGGTCGGCCACGGTCCGCAGATCGGGGTGCCGTCGATCCCGGAGTTGCCGCCGCCGTCGGTGACGACGAAGTTGCCGCCCTCGCAGTTGTAGATCGGCGTGGAGGCGCCGACGCCGGTGGCGGTGACGTTGGTGAACTTCGCGGCGCCGCCGGTCTGTTCCTGGAGCGCGAAGGTGCCGGTGCCGGCGATGGTGACGTTGCTGAGGTTGACCCCGCTGATGGTGCCCTCGACCCACTGCACGGCCTCGTAAGGGCTCTGCTCGATCAGGGCGTTGGAGACGTTGATCGGGCCGGTGATGGCGCCCTGGCTGCCGTCGAACCACAGCGCGCCCACGCCGAACTGCCAGTTCGGGTCGAGGCTGCCGTCCCGGATCATGGTGTTGTTGCTGATCGTGGTGGTGCCGACCGGCGTGGAGGTGAAGCGCTGGCCGACCTGGATGCCGCCGCCCTGGGCGAGGCCGGTGTCCTGGACCAGGTTGCCGGTGACGGTGTTGTCGTGGCCGCCGTAGATCGCGATGCCGTTGGCGAGGGTCTGCACCGAGACGGTGTTGTCGGAGATGGTGTCGTTGGCGTCGGCGCCGAGCGAGGAGTCCGCCCAGGTGGCGATGCCGTCGTCACCGGTGTTGCGGATGTCGCTGTCGGTGACGGTCGAATTGGTCACCCCGCCATGGAAGTTGATGCCGTCGGCGGTGGTGTCGCGGATCCGCATCCCGCTGAAGGTCAGCTTGTCCATCGGGCCGTCCATCCAGGCCCCGACCTTCATGTGGTCGATCCACAGGTCGGAGACCGACGAGTCGCTCATCGCGCCGCCGATCCCGTTCACCTGCGCGTTGTCGTCGCGCTCCTGGACGTTGCCGAAGATCGCGAAGTTCTGGAGGTGCACGTTGGTGCTCGCCGGCCCGCCGGTGCCGTAGGTGCCGTAGAAGCCGGGGGCGGTACCGGTGACGGTGGAGTACCACATGCCGGCGCCCGCGACGGTGACGTTGTTGACGCTGATGTGGCCGGGGATGTTGTACGTGCCCGGCGGGATCCACACGGTGCCGCCGGTGCCGGCCGCGCTGATCGCGGCGTTGAACGCGGCGGTGGAGTCGGCCGCGCCGCTGGAGTCGGCGCCCTTGCTGGTCACCGAGACCGAGCCGGCCGGCTGCGGGAGCGCGGCGCCGACCTGTTCGAAGTCGGCGAGGTCGAGGGTGTAGGAGGACGCGGTGTCGCCCGAGTCGACCTGGAACTTGAAGGTGGTGCCGGCCGGATAGGTGGTGTCGAACAGCCGGTGCGCCTCGTCGTAGAAGTGGTGCGGGTTGCTGCCCGGCGAGTTGGTGAACGGATAGCTGCCGTAGTACCAGGAGTACGCGTTCGTCAGCGTGAAGTCCGGCTGCTTGGCGCCGTTGACGTACAGCGACAGCGGCGCCGTGTACACCGAACCGTCGCCGGTGTCGGGGATGCTGTAACGGAAGTCGATCGAGTTGGTCGCGACCGGCGTGGTGAACGTGACGTACTTGCCGGAGCCCTGGAGCGTCACCGCCTTGCGGTAGGACGCCTCGTCGGCGAGGTTGCCGGCGGCGTAACTCGGCCCGATCACGGTGCCGGTGGTGGCGGAGTTCTCCGCCTGCACCTCGACGTACGGAAGGCTCGCGCCGTTGCCGCCGGTGGCGACCGCCGCCGTGGCCGCGGCCGCGGGCTGGAACGCGAGACCGAGTACGCCGCCCGCGGCGAGCACCGCGGTGGTGCCTCCGACCGCGACCACGCGTCTGAGACTTCGCAGGTGTCTGAACACGTCTTGCTCCTTTCGACACGAAGAGCCGGACCGGCACCGCGCCGCCTAGCGCGGCCGGGTGCGGGCCAAGGAGTGAACGAGCTGGGAGAAGGGGTGGGGGCAGGGGGGAAATACCGCTGCGCCACCGGGAGTTCGGGTGGCGACGCAGGGGGACCGTAACCCCTCCGACACATCGCTGCAATATCCAGATCCACTTTCGTTGAATCTCGACTTTTGCTTGCAAGATTGAGCGTGATCACTTGAGCAACTCGCCCTCGCGGCACCGGAGTCGGCGAGGTTCCCGCCGACCGCGCGGGAGGCGCGCGGTAGGGAAGCGGGCGCGCGACGGACGCGGCGACAACATCGGACATGCCGGGGGCGTTTCGTCCGCTTGCGCGAGGTCACAATCACATGAAAACGGCCTGGCCGGAGCGCCTCGCGCCATTGACAGGCGGCTTGGCAGTGATTGTCATGGACACCAATCGAGACCGTGCCCCGAGCGGCCCGCCCCGCGCGGTCCCGGACGAGGAGGTCAGCCCGCACCGTGGCACACGAAGCCGCCGGCGCAGCACCGGCCTACCGGCTCCACACACCCGCGCCCGCGCACACGGGCGGCGGCCCTGTGCGGCGGCCACGCACCGCCCCGACCGGACGCGAGGCACTGCTGGAGGCGGGGTGGGAACACCTCGGCCGGGACGGCGGGTTGCTGCTGCACGGCCCGGCCGGGATCGGCAAGTCCGTGGTGCTCGACGCGCTGGCCACGCGCGCCGCCGACGAGGGCGCCACGGTGCTGTGCTGCTCCCCCACCGCCGTGGACACCACGCTGCCGTACCTGGGGGTGATCGACCTGTTCGCCCGGGTGCCCGAGGACGTGGTGTGGGCGCTGCCGTCCGGGCCGCGTACGGCACTGCGCGCCGCGCTGCTGCGCGGGCACGGGCCGGTCGGGCCGTACGGCGGGCTCGCGGTGCGGGTGGCCGTACTGGAGGCGCTGCGGCTGCTGGCGGTACGCGCACCGGTCGTGCTGGTGGTGGACGGCCTGCAGTGGCTGGACGAACCGAGCGCGGAGGTACTGGCGTTCGCCGCGCACCGGTTGGAGAACACCGACGTACGGATCGCCGCCACCGAACGGGTGTCCGTGGGCGGCCGGCCCGCCCGTGCCCGCTGCTGCCCGGCCGGCAGCGCCGAAGTCGCCGTGCCCGCACTGGGCGACGACGACATCGCGCTGCTGCTGCTCGCCTCCGGGGTGACCCTGCCGGCGTCCGCGCTGCGCGCGGTGCTGCACGCCGCGGCCGGAAACCCTTTGTACGCACTGGCGTTGGGCCGGGACGCGCTGCGGGCCGGCACGCCGCCGCTGTCCGACGGGCACCTGCCGGTGCCGCCGGAACTGCGCGCGCTCGTCCTGGACCGGGTCCGCACCCTGCCCGGACCGGTGCAGGAGGTGCTGCTGCTGGCCGCGGCCGCCACCCGACCGACCCTCACCCTGCTGCGGTCGGCCGCCGGCACCGAGCCCACCGCGGCGGCGCTCGACACGGCGGAGCGGCTCGGGTTGGCGGCCTGCGACGCCTCGGGCGCGGTGCGCTTCAGCCATCCGCTGCTGCCCGTCGCGCTGTGCGCGGACGTCTCGGGACCGGCCCGCCGCCGGGCCCACGCGCTGCTGGCCGCCGCGGTCGGCGAACCCGTCGCCGCGGCACGCCACTTGGCGCTCGCCCACCCGCAGGAGGACGAGGCGACCGCCCATACGGTGATGGCCGCCGCGTACCGGGCGCGGGAGCGCGGCGACGCCGCCACCGCGGCCGAGCTGGCCGCGCTCGCCGCCGGCCGGACCCCGGCCGCCCGCACCGAACTGCACGACCAACGCCTGCTGGCCGCCGCCGGGTTCGCCTGCGACGCCGGCCACCGGGAGGAGTCCGAGCGGATCGCGCAGCGCGTCCTGGACGGCTCCGCGTCGGCGCCCGGCCGGGTCGCCGCCCGGCTGGTGCTGCTGCGCAACGCCGGGCAGGCGCTGCGCGACAAGGCGGCGCTGATCACCGACGGGCTGCGCGAGGCGGCCGGCGACCGGTCACTGGAGGCGAAGTTGTACGAGTGGGCGGCCCTGCGCGGCCTGCTGTGCGGGGAGTTGACGCAGGCGGCCGAGCACGCGCTGCGCGCCGCGCGCCGCGCCGCGGCCGTCGGGGACACCGGCACGGAGGTCGACGCGCTGTCCACGCTCGCCCGGGTGCGTTCGCTGGCCGGCCAACCGGCAGCCGCCGAGGCCGCGTTGGACCGGGCGCTGGCCCGGGCCGACCATGGCCCGCGCAGCTGGGGCATCCAGCGGATGCGGGCGATCCTGACGCTCGACTCCGACCGGGTCGGGTCCGCGCGGGCCCAGGTGATGGCGCTGCTGGACGCCACCGGCGACGCGGCCGACGTCGAGCAGGATGTCGCCTCGCTGGTGGCGCTCACCCGGGTCCAGGTGCGGGCCGGGGAGTGCCGGGAGGCGCTGCGGACCGCGGCCCACTGCACTCAGGTGGTCGCCGACGCCGGCCTGACCTCCGCGCCCGCGCTCTACGCGGCGGCCCTGGCCGAGACGTTCGGCGGCGACACGGACGACGCGTGGCGGCTCGCGGTGGACGCGGTGGCCGCCTCGGAGGCCGACGGCGACCAGCTCTTCCTGCTGCGCGCGCTCGCCGCGCTCGGGCAGGCCGCGCTCTTCGCGGGCGACCGCCGGCACGCGGCCCTGTCCGTCGAGTCGCTGCGCCGTGCCCTGGAGATCGGTGCCGCGATGGGCGCCGCCGATCCACCGCTGCTGTGCTGGCACGCCGACCTCGCCGAGGCGCTGGTGACCGCCGGTGAGACGGACGCGGCCGCCACGGTGCTCGGCCGGGCCCGCGAACGCCTCACCCGGCCGGTGCCCGGCAGCGTGCTGGCGGCGCTGGAACGTACCGAAGGGCTGTGGGAGGCCGCCGCCGGGCGCGCGAAGGAGGGCGCGGTGCGCTTGCGTTCGTCCGCGCAGCGGCTGCGCCCGCTGGAGCTGCCGGTGGAGCTGGTCCGTACGCTGACCGCACTCGGCGCCGTGGAGCGCCGGGCCCGGCATCGTACGGCGGCCAGGGCCGCGCTCACCGAGGCGCTGGAGCTGGCGGAACGGACCGGCGCGGCCCCGCTCGCCGCGCGCGCCAGGGACGAACTCGCCCGGGTGGACGCCGTGGTGCGCGGTACGGCGAGCGCGGCGAGCCTGACGCCGGCGGAGACGCGGGTCGCCGATCTCGTCCGTGGCGGCGCCACCAATCGGGAGGTGGCCGCGGAGCTGTTCATCAGCGTCAAGACGGTCGAGGGAACGCTGTCACGGCTGTACCGGAAGTTCGGTGTCCGGTCCAGGACCGAACTGGCCCATGTGATGGCGTCCGCGGGGCTCCGGCCCGCGTAGTGCCGTGGCCGGAAGGTCCGCCCGGCCGACGGCGCCTGACGGCCGGACCGCACACCGGTGCGCCGCGCCCCGGCCGTACCACGGATCGGTGCGCGGGTCCGTGCCCATGGGTCCGCGCCCGTAGCACTCCGCACACCTTGCCCACACATATGGTTCACCAACTCCCCGCGCCTGCCACAGGAAACACATCGTTAACAGTCGTCGCAAGGGTTCCCACGCTTATGCCCGGCCCCAACTGTCCCTAGCGTGGTGCTCGTCCCGATCCGGGCACCATCCCCTCATGGAGGACCTTCGTGACGCTCCGTCTGAAACTGCTGGTCGCCGCCGCGACTCCAGCGCTGCTGGCCGCGGCCATCCCCGCCGCGTACGCCGCCCCCCACGCGGACTCGGCCCGTACCTCCCTGGCCGGCGATGTCGTGCCGGGCCTCACCTCGCACGCCGTCCGCACCGGCGACGTCGCGGCCGGAAAGCAGATATCCGTGGCGGTGAGCCTCACGGCCCGGAACGAGGGCGCGCTGGACACCTTCATCGCCAACGTCAGCAACCCCCACTCGTCGTCCTACGGCCACTACCTGACGAAGGCCCAGTACGCCGCCAAGTTCGGCCGCAGCGACGCCGACGTCAAGAAGGTCACCGACTACCTGCGCTCGCAGGGGCTCAAGGTCGGCACCGTGCACTCCGGCAACCAGCTGATCGATACCACCGGCACCGCCACGCAGTTGCAGAAGGCGTTCGGCACCACGCTGGCGAACTACAAGGACGGCTCCACCGGCCGCACCTTCTACGCCAACACCGCCGCGCCCTCGGTGCCCTCCTCGATCGCCTCGATCGTCAGCAGCGTCTCCGGCCTCAACAACCGCTCGCTGCTGCACCACCAGGCCACGAAGGTGACCCCGCACAACGGCCCGGGCGGCGGCTACACCCCGGCGCAGATCAAGGGCGGCTACAACGTCTCCGGCGCCACCGGCAGCGGCCAGAAGGTCGCCCTGCTGGAGTTCGACGGCTTCCAGCAGTCCAACATCACCAAGTACGACAGCAATTACGGCCTCAGCTCCACCGCGCCCACCGTCAGCAAGGTGGACGGCGGCTCCGGCTCGCTCGGCGACGGGCAGGTCGAGGTCGAGCTGGACATCGAGGTGCTCAACGCGGTCGCGCCGGCCGCCCAGATCACGGTCTTCGAGGGCCCCAACTCCGACGCGGGCGAGGTCGACACCTACCAGGCGATCGTGGACAGCGGCACCCCCGTCACCTCGATCAGCTGGGGCGCCGCCGAATCGCAGCGCACCAGCGCCAACATCACCGCCGTGGACGCCGTCTTCAAGCAGGGCGCGGCCGAGGGCCTCGGCTTCTTCGCCGCCTCCGGTGACGACGGCTCCGACGACGCCGGCGACGGCGGCACCTCGGTCGACTACCCGGCGAGCGACCCGTATGTCACGGGCGTCGGCGGCACCACGCTGACCGTCACCTCGTCGAACGCCTGGAGCAAGGAGACCGCCTGGTCCGGCGGCGGCGGTGGCGTCTCCACCGAGTTCTCCATCCCTAGCTGGCAGACCTCGGTCCAGCAGAGCGCGGGCGGCGGCAACCGCCAGGTGCCGGACGTCTCGGCGCTGGCCAACCCGAGCCCGGGTGTGTCCATCTACTCGCAGGGCAGTTGGGGCCAGGTCGGCGGCACCAGCGCCGCGGCGCCCGAGTGGGCCGCCTTCGCCGCCCTCTACAACCAGCAGGCCACCGCGGCCGGCAAGGCGAAGCTCGGCTTCGCCAACCCGGCGCTGTACGCGGCGGCCGGCACCGGCTTCCACGACATCACCAGTGGCAGCAACGGCGCCTACTCGGCCGCCAAGGGCTGGGACTTCGCGACGGGTTGGGGCTCGTACAACGCCGCCACCCTCTCCTCCACGCTGCTCGGCCAGTGACGTGACGGCCTTCGGGCCGTGACGACGACCCGGCCCGGACGGGGCTTCCCCGTCCGGGCCGCGGACCGCCTTATGGCTTGTGGCTTGTGGCTTGCGGCTTGTGGCTTGTGGCTTGTGGCTTGCGGTATACGGCCTACGGATTGCGGTCTACGGCTGACGGCTCACGGCTTACGGCCGATGGCCGCGTAGACCGGGGTGCGGTCGCCGCCCTCGGGCGCGGGCCAGGGCATCGGCACCGCGAGGTCCGGCCGCCACCGGGGCGCGACGACCAGTCCGGGCTCGACGAGTTCGAAGCCGTCGAAGAACCTCGTCACCTCGGCGTGCGAGCGCACCTGCGCCGGGGTGCCGCCGGCGCGGTAGACCTTCACCACCCCTTCGCCGCCCTCCGCGTCGAAGTCGCCGGTGACCTGGCTGATGGCGAGGTAACTCCCGGACACCAGCTGATCGGTGAGCGTCTTCACGATGCCGTACGGGTCGAACTCGTCGGATATGAAGTGCAGCAGCGCGACCATCGTCATCGCGACCGGACGGCTCAGGTCGAGGTGGGCCCGGGCCGCCTCCAGGATCTTCTCCGGCTCCCGGACGTCCGCGTGCACGTAGCAGATCCGGCCCTCGGGGTCCTGCTCGGACAGGCTCTCGGTGTAGCGCAGCACGGTCTTGCTGAAGTCCGTGCACAGGATGCGGGCTTCGGGCCTGGCGGCACGGATGACCTGGTGGTAGTTGGGCTCGGTGGGGATGCCGGTGCCCACGTCGATGAACTGGTCGACATCCGTCAACTCGCCGAAGTAGCGGGCCATGCGCAGCAGCAGCATCCGGTTGATCCGGGCCGCGTCCTTGATGCCCGGGTAGGCGCGCTCGGCCGCGTCCACCCGCTCCCGGTCGATCTCGTAGTTGTCCTTTCCGCCGAGGACGTAGTCGTACATACGGGCCGAACTCGGCACGTTCTCGGCATCGTCCACGGTGCTGCCGCCGGTCGCCGGATCGTTCACTGCTGTCTCCCGGATGGGTGTCGGTACGGACGGGGGGAAGTCAGAGGGCGCCGGAGCCGACCAGGAAGTCCGCCCGGCCGTCCTTGGCGGCGGCCACGAACGCCGCCACCGCCTCCGCGGGGAAGATCAGCGCCGGACCGCCGGGGTCGGTCGACTGGCGGACCGCGACCCGTCCACCGCCGAGCAGCTTGACCTCGACGCAGGCTTCGCCGTTGGTGCCGCTCCACGGGCGGGACCAGCCCTCGACGCCCAGCGCGGCGGGGGCGTGTTCGACGTGTCTCGGGTTCATCGCAGGTACTCCTTGCGCAGGCCGTCCAGAAAGCCCTTGGTGCGTCGCCTCGCCAGCGCGCCGGTCATCAGATGCTCGAACGTCTCGCGGTAGAGCGCGACTTCGGCGCTCTCGTCCCGGTACGCGGTGCCCCGGAGGCTGTCGACGCAGGCGATGTCCGGGAAGTCCGGGATCGGGAAACGGAAGAGCGTGAACGGTCCGAACGCGCCCCGGTGCAGGCCGGCTTCGAACGGATGCACCTGGACCGCCACGTTCGGCAGGTCGGCGGTCTCCATCAGGCGCTCGATCTGCTCGGCCATCACCGCGCGGCTGCCGGCCGGCCGCCGGATCGCGGTCTCGTCGATGACCGCCCACAGGAACGGCGGACTGTCCGCGCGGGTCAGCACGTTCTGTCGCTCGAGCCGCAACGCGACCCTGCGGCGTACCTCGTCGTCGGACTCCCGGGGGAAGCCGAGCCGGATGACCGCCTCGCAGTAGCCCGGGGTCTGCAACAGCCCGGGCACCACCTGCGGTTCGTAGCTGCGGATCTGAGAGGCGGCGCTCTCCAGGCTGACGTACACGCCGAACCTGCCGGGCAGCACGTCGCGATAACTCTGCCACCAGCCGGATTCGTTGGCCTTGTCGACCAGGTTCAGGAAGTCCCCGGCCTCGGACCCCGACACCCCGTACAGCTCCAACAGGGCTTTTACAGCAGCATAGTTGAGGGAGGTCCTGGCACCTTCGAGCCGCGTGACAGTGGACTGCGCCACGCGAATGCGCTCACCGGCCTGCGCCGCCGATAACCCGACCGCCTCGCGCAGATCCCGCAGCCGCCGGCCGAGCGAGATCTGCAATACCGTTGGGGCAGCACGCCGTTCACTCACAACCGATGCGCCTTCCTCTTCGAACGTGCGCCGACCGTGGTCGCAGTCTGCCACGCGTTCACACATCCAGCACCCTGCATCATGCACATTGCCCCTTGCGTAGTGATCGGATGCACGCGCATAGTGAAGCCGTGACACCTGCTGTGACGCCCACTCGGATCGCCTCGCGCGGCCCGCACGGCCCGTGCGACATGCGGCGCCCGCGCAACTCGCGGGCCCTGCACGGCATGTGGGGCGGCCCGTACGGCTCCCGCGGCACCCACTCCGGCACCGGCACCTCTCGGGCATCAGCGGCCGGGGCGGCTCGGGCGGCGGAGGTGCGGTGACGGCGGGGCACGACTCCCACACCGATACCGGAGACATCATGATCCCCACCGTCCACCCCGAAGTGCAGAAGACCGTCGAGGAGCACCTCGCACCGGTCGCGGGGGTGCGCGGCGCCCTGGTGGTCGCGGAGGACGGACTGCCGCTGTGCGCGTACGAACTGGACGACGAGCGGGTCGAACACTGGGCGGCGATGGGCGCGTCCATGATGGGCGTCGCGCGGCGGGCCGTGGAGCAGGCCGAGGGCGGCGGCATCCGGACGCTGGTGGTGGACATGCACGACGGGCAGATCGTGCTCGCCGAGGCGGGCTCGGACAGCGTACTGGTGGTGATAGCCGCCGCGGACGCGGAAATCGACCCGGCGGGTCCCGAACTCGCCGTGCTCGGCAAGCAGTTGGTCGAGATCCTCGGTTCGGGAGCGCCGGGCGCCGAGGCGGACGGCCCCGCATGACGGATCCGCGCCCGGCGGAAGACCCGGGCCTGCGGCCCCTGCGCGCCTTGGAGGAACGGTGCGACGCGCACGTTCGGCCCGTCGTACCCGAACCACGCGAGGCGCACGACTTGCATGACGTGCCCGACCCGCACGTCCGACCCGACCCGCTCGTTCAGGGCGGCCCGCACGACCGGCAGCCCACGCC
>NZ_JACEGK010000148.1:0-15091 GCF_056859195.1 Streptomyces sp. NH27 | reverse complement strand
GCGGCCAGAGACGGAGTGGGCGCCAGCTTCTCGGCCGGGGAGGCACCGACGTCTGGGACGGGCGTCGGGAGTGCCGATTTGGGAGACGGTGCTACGTCGGGCACCGGCTCTTCGGAAAGGGTTGTGGCGGTGGCCTCCAGGTGCTGGGTGGGGTGGGTGAGGGTGTGGAACTGTGCGAGTTCCCCCGCACAACCACGGACACTAGCGGAACCCGAAACCGCCGCTGATCTGCGAATACGCAGATAGAGAGGGGTTGCGTAGCACACGTACTATGTGCTGGCGGGGGTCACGCCGGTCCTGGTTCACAATTGCAACAAGAATCAAGGCGTCTATATATTCGACGATAAGTCGAAGCCTGGCCACGTGTATATCGGCAAGGCCAACAACTTTAACGTTCGACTGAACAAGCATGCAGACTTGGGCAGGCGAGACAAGGATGGGCCTGTCATTTGCATCCATGTGTGCGGAGATGACACGGCTCTAAGAATCCGAGAGCACATCATGAAGGTTCAGTTCGAAAAGATGGGCTTTAAGCTCAGTAGCGGCATTGAGGGGTTTGGTCGAAACCTCTACAACAAGCGCCAGGCGACTCAGCCTGAACTCCCGTTCGAGTAGGGCGATATGGGGAAATGGGGATACGGGCCATTCGATAACGATGGCGCCGCAGACTTTGCTGGCGATCTGGATGCCGCTCCGCTGTCTAGGCGAATTCAGGCGATCCGAGCTGCCCTCGCCTCGGTGGCGGGCGACGGCAGCTCGCATATCGATGGTGGTAGAGCAGAGCTGGCAATCGCTGCCGCTGCGTTGACAGTCCGAGGGGTTGAGGGCGGCGATGAATTTCAATCTGCGACGTGGGGGCCGAATGGTGAGATTCCGCAGATTCTGAAAGAGCTGGTACCCCTGGCGCTCGAAGCGATTTCTCGCCTACTCGCCACAAGCAATGACTTGCGGGACGACTGGAGCGTGGAGGAGGAAGGTGCTGAATGGCTTGCAATGCTCCGAAGGCTGAAAGCAGTGCTTGGCAGGGAAAGTACTGCTGGGGTTCCCCTCTCCGCTCCAGGCGCCGAAGGTCAAAAGCAAGGGCCACAGAGGGGTAGGCGAGCTGCGCATGAGGATGAATCCATCCAGGAAGGCCTTTGGTAATACCTTCAAGGTGGCTATCTGAATCAACTGAATGAAGGGTCATGAATGCGTGAGCCGTGACTTCGTCACGTCATCTGATCATGGAGAATTCGGTAGCCCGGCAAATGCGAGGGTCCCCTCCGCGCTTCTGCGCGGAGGGGACCCTCGGGTCGTTTGACGGCAACGGTGACGGCAACGTCAGCGGACGACGGTTGTCGTGGGTGGGTCATCGGGGTCGTTGCCGGTGGGGCTGAGCGCGTTGCTGAGGGTGTCGATGGCTCGGCGCTGGAGTCGGAGTCGGACGTGGGCGTAGACGCCGGTGGTGACGCCGATGTGGGCTTGCCCAACAACTCCTTGATCACGACGAGGTCGATGCCCTGTTCCAGGAGCAGGGTCGCGGTCGTGTGACGCAGCAGGTGAGCGTGGGCCGCGAGGTCAAGACCGGCCGCGCGGCAGCGTTCGTTGGCCGTGGTGAACACGGCCTTCCAGCCCGAGACCGACATCGGCACGCCGTCCTCGGTCAGCCAGAGCATCGCCGGCTCCAGCCCGCTCTCCGTCTCCCGCAGCAGCCGGTAGCGCTCAGCCGGGGTCAGATCGCTCAGCCGCATCCGCGTGATCCCGCCGGCAGACAGCGCGTGGACGACCTCCGGCCGGTCCGGGTCGCTGATCACCAAGGGACGGCGGATGCGCTGGTAGCGGCCCGCCGCCTGGGCCCGCTCCACGGCGTCCGCCCGGTCCCACTGCACGTAGTCGGCGATGTCCAGCACCAGGCTGTGCGGGACGTAGACCCAGCGGGCGGAGAAGTTCTTCGCGATGGCTCCCGGCAGCCAAAAGCGCTGGTAGCCAGTCACATCGGTGCGGGAGGGAACCTCGAAGACGGAGAGGCAGGACTGTTCGGTCAGGCGCTCTCCCGTGCGCACCATCAGGTCGGAGAAGGCCGTGTTGCGAGAGGCCCACCGGCCCCGGAAGTGACCGGACGGCAGTCCGTCCGGACCATAGCCGCGGAGTCCGACGTCCCGCCAGAGCCGGTAGGTCCGCGGCGGCATCCACTCGATGCGCTCGCCGTTCTCGTCGTGCGCGTAGGTGGCAGGCACCGTTGCCGACGCGCGAGGGCCCAGCACCGTGCCCGGCGGGCCGGGCTTGGCCAAGCGCTGTGGAATGGGGTTCTCCGTCACGTGTCCTTTGCGGACCGCCCACTCGAAGAACTGGTTCACGAGGGCGACTTCCTGGTTCCAGGTATCGCCCTCGACCCGTGGCCCGGCCTCGTCGCGCCGCCGCCACTGGTGGAATGCGATGTGATCAGCCTCCGTGGCCTGCCGCCACGACTTCCCTCCGCGCGCGACGTGCAAAAAGCCGCAGAAGCGGGCCAGCGCTCGCGCTCGGTTCGCGTTGCTATTCCACGGGGCGGTCAGCAGATTCGCCTGAAAGAAGTACGAGTTGAGCACCACGTCGTACTCGAAACGCGGCGAGAGCAGGTACGGCAGCCCGTCGGGCACCCCTGTCTCATCCAGCCACGAAACGCACCCCTCCCGGGCTTCGTACAGGTAGGGAGGCACGTCCTCAAGCTCGGGTAAGTCCCGGCTGGCGAAGTGCACTGTCCACGTCGATTCGATCCGCATCGGCGGAAGCTACACCGGTCAGTGACCGCCTATGCACAAGCCATGTCCGTACCCATCCGGGCCTTCCGCTCGGCCGTCGGGAACTGTTCCGCGCGTAGGTTCCGCCCAGCCTCTACCCGCGGCGCCCGCGTCTCCGAGGGCCCAGTGCACGCTGACCGCGTACAGGTCGACCGCCGCTTGACTGATCGGGAACAGCCGTCCCGCCGGTACGGTCGCGGGCAGCCGCCGCGCGGTGCGGCGGGCCTCCTCGGTCATCGCCAGTGCATCGCCGCGCTGCCCGTCCCGGGCGGAGGTGTAGGCGAGGGTGCACAATATTTGCGCATACGCCGCCGCCGCTGCATCGGTACGCAGCCCGGTCGCCTCCACATCCGCGGCTGCCGACGCCATGAGCCGCCGCGCGGCGGCCCTCTGGTCCTGGTGGCGCAGCCCGGTCGCCAACTCCCGTGTGGCGGCTGCCGTCACGATTGGCGAACCGGAGACCTGCGCCCAGGTGCGGGCCCGGTCCGCGGTGAGCCGCGCGCGTTCGTACCAGCCGAGCTTGACCAGTACGGCGGAGGCGAGGCTGTAGACGGCGGCGAGCCGGGCCTGGTCCGGCTCACGCCGTGAGGCGGCGGCTGCGTGCGCATCCGCGAACAGTCCCGGCAGCGCGCCGAGCAACTGCCGGTGTGCGCCCTTGTCGTACAACGCGCGCGCCGCGTTCAGCCGTACGTCCAACGGCCCGGTCTCCCGCGGCGCCGGAGTATCCGCCAGGGCCTCGTCCAGCCCCATCAGCAAGGGCGGCCGGCCCGGCAGCCGCCGTGGCGGTGAGCATCATACGGCGGCGCATGGAATCCTCCTCGGCGTCACACGACCTGCCCGTCACCCTGGTGTCCGCCGATGCCGTCGCGAGAGGTGGCGCGAGAGAAGTCACCAGGACGTGTCGGGGAACCCCCACTTCCAGTTCCGGGGAGGCGCGTTGCACCAGTACCAGAACGAAGTACGAGCCGGACCGCAGCTTCTCGGAATCCTCCTTCGGGGGAGAACCTTCGTCAGTTGGAGTAGAGAGCCCGGACCCGGATCAAGTCGGGGTCGGTCATGCCGTATACGCCCTCCGCGGCCGTGAGGTTCTCGCGTAGGAGCTGTTGTGCCTCGTCGTGTCGACCGGCCGCGGCGAGGCGTTCCGCGAGGAGGATGCGGGCCTTGGTCGTGAGGGGGTGTTGGGGTCCCAGGAGGCGTTCGCGGCCCTCTGTGGCGTCGCGCATCATGGTGACGGCTTCGTCGTGGCTGCCGTCCAGCATCAGGGCCCAACTGAGGACCAGCTTGGCGGAGCACACGAGCGGGTGGTCCGGGCCGTGCAGACGGATGCGGGCTTCCAGGGCACGGCGCGCCGCGGCCTCGGCCTCATCGGGAGCGGCCGTGTGGAGCAGGCCGAGGGCGTAGTTGCTGTAGGCGATGACGGTCACGGGGTGCTCGGGGCCGAGGGCGCGCTCGCAGCCGGCGACCGTGTCGGGCCCCTCGCGTACGAAGGTGTCGGTGCGGCCGGTCTCGGCGAGGAACTCCAGGTTCAGGGCGCGGCTCTTGAGGGTGTCGACGTGGTCCTCGCCCAGGACCCGGCGCTGGCCCTCGATGGCGTCGCCGAGCCAGGTCAGGCTTTCGTCATGCCGTCCGAGGAGGTAGAGCGGCAGGCTCAGCAGCGCGGCGGTGCGCAACGTGTCGGGGTGTTCGGCGCCCAGGACTTCGGTGCGCTCTTGGTGGACGCGACGCAGCAGTTGCTCGGCTTCGGTGAGTTTGCCCAGTCGGCGGAGCGAATCCCCCTGCTGGTGAAGGGCGCTGAGGGTGTCGGGGTGCGTCGCCCCCTGGAGGCGCTGGGAGATGTCGCCGGCGAGGTTTGCGAGTGCGATCGCGGCGGAGTAGTCGCCGGTTTCATGCACGCACTGGGCGACCTGTACGGCAATTCCGACGGCTGGGGAGACGGTGGCCTCGTCGACGTGGTGCAGCAGCGCGGTGATGTGCGGGGTGATGAGCCTGAGTTGCTCGGCATTGATGGACGCGGCGTCCTGTGCCGGGGCGACCGCTCGCAGCAGGTTGATGGCGACGCGTACGTAGCCGGGGCGCTGCGGCGCGGGGATGCCGCCGTACACGCTCTCCAGCAGGAGGCCATGGACTTGGATGCAGCGAACCTCACCGGAGCCCGTATACAGGGTGGCCAGGGAGTGATCCAGCAGGCCCCGCAGCGCTGACTCCAACTGGGCTATTCGTAGGGGCGGTTCGAGTGATTCCAGGTCTGCCCTGTTGACGGCGTTGCGGGCGAAGAGCGTCAAGGGCAGTGGATCCGCGGCGAAGCAGGACAGGAGTCTCAGCAGCGTGGTGGCTTCGGGCACACCGTGAGCAGTGAGGTCGTCCAGGGTGAGCTGCCAGGTTCGGGAAACCAGGTGCCGCGAGTCCTGCGTTTGTGCGCCTTGGTCGATCAGGCCGGCGGCGTCGTCTTGCAGGCGATCGTGGTAGTCACTCATCGTCCACGACTCCAGGAGTTGGTGGGCCAGATAGGAACCGGCGAGGTTCAATGCCAGCGGAAGGCAGCCCAGTCGTCGGGCCACGGACTTCGCATCCTGGATGCTTCCCGCGTCCGGAGCGAGATCACACAAGACCTGCGCGGCGTCGTCCAGGGGCAGAACGTCGAGCCGGTGCATCCTGGCGCCGCGCCACAGTGCGGCCGTGGAGCGGCGAGAGGTGACCAGGACCGTTCCGGCCGTGCTCGCGCGCAGCCAACCGCCTTCCCCCAGGAGACTGGGCTCGTCGGCGTTGTCGATGACCAGCAGCCAGGGCTGGGGTGAACGGTCCAGGTAGTGCCACACCAAGTCGGCGGCAGCGCGCTGGCCGAGCTGAGCGGCGACCACCTCCCCCGGAGCCGCACCACGGTCGGCGGCAACAGCGAGCATCCCCGCGCGTAGCGTCGTTCGGTCCGAGGCGCTCACCCACAGCGCTACCCGGTCCTGGTTCAGCGCCTCCTGGAAGGCCCAGTGCGCGAGTGAGGTCTTTCCGCAGCCGCCCATGCCGTGGACGACGTGGATGCCGTGGCTCTCGCCGATCGCCGCAGTGAGTGCGGCTCGCAGACCTGATCGATTGCGGAGGATCTTCGGGGCCCGTTCGGCCAGGGCGACACGTACAGAATCCGGCCACGGCCAGGAGCCGCCGGGTTCACCGGGGCCGCCCACGGTGGGTTGCGGATAGTGGTGATGGTGCTCGGTGATCAGCTGATCGCGGGCCGCCTGATAGACGCGGCCCTGGTCGGACGCTTGACCTTCGACGGAGGTGCTGGACGCCGGGACGTCGTCCGGGCCTGCCGGGTTCACGCCTCGGTGATGTGCTGGTCGCGGCCCGCCTGGTACACCCGGCCGTGTCCGGTCGCGTCGGCGCGCATCCGCACCGCTGGGGCGGCGGCCGGAGCGTGGGGGCCGATTTCCTCCAGCAGGCGCCTCAGTTGATCGGCCACGGCGGGGTCGGCGGCCAGCAGCCTGCGGAGCCGTCCCTGCCATTCAACGCGGAGTTCGTCCTCGGATCGGTCGTCATGGGCGGCGCGGGCCGTGAGCAGATCCGCCCGGGTTGCCTCCAGTTCGGCGTCGACGGCGTCCGCACGATCGGGATGGACCCGCCGCCACACGGCGACAAGTCCCTCGCGAGTACGTTGCCAGGCATCGGTGGCCATGAGCGTGACCACCGTGGTTCCCGCCGTGCCCGCCAGCGCAGTAATCTCCGGATCCATCCAACCCTCCGCTGCGACGTGACTCCGCTGGACCCAGTCCATCAGTTCGCGATGCCGTGGGATGGGCTCCTGGTGATTTTGGCTCACAATCGCCCTGTCGGTCACCTTGCGCGTGGTTCCCCCGGTCGGGTTGGGTGGCAAGGCTGGCCATCACCCCAAGGCGGAGGTACTTGTGGCTGACGTGAACTTCGAGACCGCGCTCTGGCGCAAGAGCAACAACAGCGGCGACACAGGATGTGTCGAAGTCGCGCTGAACACCCCCTCGATCGGGGTCCGCGACACCAAACAACACGGCACCGGACCCGTACTCGCCTTCAGCCGCACCGCATGGACGTCCTTCGTGGACGGGTTACGAGCGGGCGACTTCGAGGCCGAGGAGAGCACGACCTGAGCGCGAGCCCGCAGAACCGTGCGACCCAGGCAGCGGACCCACCCGTGACCACAGTCGGCCGGGTCGGTCCGCTGCTTGCCTCCACCGGGATCTCCGTCACCGGCGACGGCGCGTTCATGGCCGCGGCCCCGCTGCTGGCGGCTTCCCTCACCCGCAATCCGCTGGCGATCTCCACGGTCACCGCGGCCTTCTACCTCCCCTGGCTGCTTGTCGGCCTGCCCGCCGGGGCACTCGCCGACCGCTGGCCGCGCCGGACCGTCATGATCACGGCCGACCTTCTGCGCGCAGTGGTCCTGGGTGCTCTCGCCGTGGTCGTGGTGAGCGGCCACGCCACGTTGCCGCTGCTCGCCGCGACGATCCTGATCGTCGGTGCCGCTCAGTGCTTCTTCGACGCCTCCTCGCAAGCCGTCATCCCGCTGCTGGTCGGCCGCGGCAAAGAAGCGCTCACGAAGGTGAACGGGCGCTACTGGGCGATCGACACCATCGGGCGTTCCCTGGCCGGACCGCCACTCGGCTCGGGCGCCTTCGCGCTCAGCGCCACCGTGCCCTTCGCCGCCGACGCGGCCTCCTTCGTATGCTCCGCCGCCTGCATCAGCCGCCTACCGAAGATGGCCCCCGACACGGAGCACACCGCGCCGCTGATCACGGCGATCCGCGCCGGCCTCCGACACCTGCGTACGACCCCTGAGTTGCGCATGCTCGCCGCGAGCATGGCCGCGTACAACTTCGCCTACAACCTCTCCATGGCGACCTTCGTGCTGTACGCGACCAGCAAGCTGCACGTCGCGACGGCCGGCTACGGCGCCCTGCTCGCGGTCGCGGCCCTCGGCGGAATCGTCGCGGGCTGGCGAGCCGCCCCACTGACCCGCTCGCTCAGCTACCGGCAGATGATGGCCGTCGCCAGCGTGTTGCAAGCCGTCGCCTGGAGCGGCGTCGCCGCCGTCCCCAACGCCTTCGCCGCGGGATCCTTCCTCGCGATCCTGGGCGCCGCCTCCACTCTCACCAGCGTCGCGGCGGGCTCCGCACGGCAGGCGCTCACCCCCGATGACCTGCTCGGACGTGTCGTTTCCGCCTTCCGCCTGTTCGGTGTCGGCGCCGCGGGGTTGGGCGCCCTGACAGGCGGCCTCGTCGCCCGCGAAGCGGGCCTGCGCGCACCGATATGGGGCGCTGCCGTGCTGCTGCTGGCATCCGCGATCGGGTTGCGGCCATGGCGACGGCCCGACTGACGACACCGCGAACGCACCGGGGGAGCGCCACTGCTCCGGTTGGCAGGTCACGCCGATCGAGCGCTGAGGCCGGCAAGGCGAGTTGACCGTCAGCAGAGGCGGAACGAGTCGTGGCGGCGGCTGACGCGCGAGCACGGCGCGGCCGTGTGAGTCCGGGGCGCCCCGGGTGCGCTCGGGCGCGAGGCGATGGGGTGGAGGCTTCGCCGTTCGCGGAGTGGGCAATGCTCACGCGGTGAGCGGCAAGGCGGTTGTCGTGAGGCGCCGGTGAAGGCAAAGGTGCTGGGGTGGTTGGCTGTTGTCAGCAAGTTCCCTCATCTGACGAGGGCCTGGTACCGGTTTCTGGGGGATGCATGCGGCAGTTGGCAGCTGATGTTGTGGTGGAGACCGCCCGACGGCTCGATGCGCACAGGTGGTCATGGGCTGTCGACGAGTTGGGGGGTCTGCTGACGGCCGTCGGGCTTACGCCGCTTGGTCCGCTCACTTGTCCCTCGGTTCGGATCCAGCACCCCGGCCTCCCCGGCATCGACGGATTCGCTGTCACCATGCCGGACGAGTCACTGGTACTCGAGGTGATGATCACGCTCACCGAAGTCGTCGAGAAGGGCGACCGCCAGGGCCAGGAGGCTCTCGTCGCGGCGCACCGGAGCTATGAACAGGCACTGATCAGCGTCTTCGGCCTGCCTGACGAGCGGCCCAAGAACACGGTCGCGATGTGGGACCGGGGCCCTGAAGTGTTCAGACTCTGCCGCCTCGGAGTCGCGGTCGTCCTGGTCGGAGAGAGCAAGAACGGCCTTCGGATACGTGAAGGCGGGAGCATTCACACGGAGACGGCCCCGGAAAGCAGGAGGCGTCTTCCCGGCGAGGACGGTCCCGTCGGGACGGTGCCGGCGCTCGATGACGACGGGTGGGCCATGCTCGGCGCCGGGCTCGGACGCTTCCTCGGTCGGCTGGAGGACGGCGATGTCGTCATGTTCGAGGTCGACGACGTCATCGTGCTCGACACCGCCAGATCCGGCGACGAACTCCGCATCATCGCGACGGGTACGGAGGACACCCTGGACGCCGTTGCTCTCTCCGACGAGCAGGAGACCGCCCTCACCGCCTTCGGGTTCCAACGTCCCCTGGGGGACCTCTCCGAGCGTGACCACCAGGAGGAGACCTGGTGGCAACACCTGCCGCTGCCCGCAGACCGGTCCGACCTCGAGTCGGCCGGACATGCCATCGCGGCATCAGCTCGTCAGGTCTACGGCGCCGCCAGGCCCTCCGACATCGTCTGGTCCGGTCACGGTCTGGCCGACGAGGCCAGGTGGTGGCTCAACTCCCTCGACATCACGCCGGCGTACTTCGAGTCGGACTGAGGCCGGCCCTACCGGCCACACCCACACGGCGTGACCGCGGTGGTCGGAAACTCGCCCCCCGACTCCCCGCAGCGGCACGGACTCTCACATCCTCAGCAACCGGTCCAGCATGAACGACGCGTCCTCGGACGGGTTGATGAACAACGACTGGACGCGGTAACGCCCTTGGGGCACATCCACCCAGATGACCTCGGCCTCGCCGATCTCGTCACCGCGAACCGCGGAGTCCAGCAGAACGTAACGACCGCCGAGGGCGATGTCGAAGACGTCCTGCCACTCGTCCGACGCCATGCTCCGCTCCACCGCGCCCTCCAGCCCGACGTCGTCGTCGGCCGCGCTCCACCGGATGAAGGTCATCGTGCGGTCGAGATAGGTGACCGCCGCCGGCTCCCCACCCAACGTGAGCACCTCGCCGTGACCAGGCAGAGCAACCCGGCCGACGTACTCGACCCCCACGGAATCCGCCTCGGTGCCGTCCCAGTCCGTCAGGTACGACTCCGGACACAACGCGTAGTACCCGAAATCCGTATCGAGCCACTCCACTGTTCGACGACCTCCCAAGCCGCTGACCGCTCCCGACCCTACCCACGCTCCGACGCGTCAACGGCTACCCGACACCCGGGACGCACACAGGGCCCGAGTTCACCGGACGATGAGATGCGGCGGGATCCCCCGGTCGACCTGGATGTGCAGATGGTCGTGCTGGAGGACTTTCGGCTCCGCAGGTTCGTGTGTCAGACCACCCTCCGGTCGGCGAGCGCGGCCACCTCGGTGAAGTACGTGCGGAACAACGGCTCGTCACCGGGCGGCACTCGGAACGCGGGCGAGGTGGTGTACCGGAAGGCGGCCGGGTCGGTGCCGTAGAGCGCGGCGTTCGGATCGCGTACGGAACCGATGAACAACTGGCCCGGTTTGTCGGGCTTCTTGTACTGCACCAGCGCCCCGAGCCACCGCAGCGGCACCCGGAAGGTGTGAGCGGGACCGGCCAGGTAGAACAGTTCGAACACCCCCCGGTCCAGCCGCAGATGTAGGTCCTCGTAGTCGAACGTCAGCGGATCCATGGCGAGAAGATAGCCCGGCTCCCGCATCACCGCGCGACAACCCCATGCGGGGCACGACCGCCGCATCCCGGGCACGCCTCGGCATGCCGGCGAGGAAGAACAGCGGTCCGTGGACCGCGGGCAGGACCCACCCCGTTGCGGACGGCGGTGCGTTCTCGGTGATCCCGCCCCCGACGAGCGCGGCGAGCGACGTCCCGACCACGCCACCGGCCAGGAACCCCCGGGTGGCCGAGGCCCTCGGGTTGCCCGTGGACGAACTCACCAGCGAGAACACGACCGCCGCCTACCGCCGTTACGGCATCGACATCGCGCCGATCCCCCGGCTCACCTTCGAGTGAACCGAGGTTCTGCACACCGAGGTCCCGCACCGTGTCGGGGCCGAACCGGCGCGTCGTGGTCGTCGTCCACGCCGCCATCAACTTCTCCCGCCTGCAACCGAGGTTGTAGGCACCCGGTCCGGCCCCGCTCGGCCCAGTTACCGCGACAGCCGGGAAGCGCAGCACTGGGGGAGTCGCGTCGGATCCCCCCTCTCGACGCGACTCGCGCCGGCGGCCAGCACCGCCTGTTCGACGTCATCTTCCGCGCCGGGCCGCACCTTTCGCAGCAGGAGGTGCTGCACCTGACCGTCCGCGGCTTCGTGGGAGGAGTAGCCGTGGTCCGCACTGTGACGCGATATCGCCTCCATGACCTGCGACCGCGCGTCCTTGCTGAGGCTTCCGTCGAAGATCGCGACCATGTCGACCAGACCACCGACGCTGACAGCGCGCACGGCGATCTCGTCATCCACGGCGGCGGCGATCTCTACGAAGCCGGTGGTGCCGGTCACGCACGACGACCCCGACGCGTGTGCGGCCTCGACCAGCGCGGGCGACGCCGGCTTCGTGGCAACGGACTTGCCGGCATGGTCCAGCAGTTCCACCTCGAAGTCGCCCACCAGCCAGATCCGGTCGTCACCCGCAGGCAGGGCGAACGCGCTGTAGCTGTCGCGCAGATGTTCGGCGCCGGTGGGCGTGAGCCAGCCCACGTGGGAGTCACGGGCGGCCCAGCGGGCTGTCACGAGGACACCGCGAGCCGTGGCGTAGCCGATCAGCTCGGCCTCGTCGGAGCCGCCGGAATGCCAGAGCCCCAGCAGCTCCAGGTCCGGGGTGAAGTGCGCCACGACCCCGCGCCGTCCGTCGGCGACGACCAGGCCGTGCTCGGTGACCGTCAGGGTCGGGTCGCCGCCGATCGCGCGGGAGGCCGGCCATTCGCTGGTCGCCGCGAGACCGAGCACCGCATCACCGAGGTTGTCGAGGCCGTCGAGGACCACCTCACGCTCCCAGCGGCCCGGCCGCCCGACGGCCAATCGGCAGGCCCCGCCGACGGGAGGAAGGACCGCCGCGAGCCGACCGCCGCCGAGCCCGGCCACCCGCCAGACCTTGTCCTCATGGGCCGCGACCGGGGACACGTCACTGAGCCGGAACTCCTGGAGCGGGCTACCGGCCCAGATCCGGTCGGCCTCCACGTCAACCGCCAACGGCGTCTTCCAGCCGAGGTGTTCGGCCTTCGCCTCACCGATCACCGCGAAGTCGCGTAGCGCTCGTACGGTGCCGGTGTTCTCGCATGCCTGAACCACCAGTGTGCCGTCGGTCCATATCTCCATGAGCCATCCCCGTGCCGTCTTGATCAAGGTTGGGCATGACCCTAGCGAAGGTGGCCGACACCAGTAGTGCGGGCCCAACTCACTTGCTATCCAAGGCAGATGACGCGCGGGTGTACTCTCATCGTCGCCGGGTCCGACAACGGCGAGGGCCGCTGCCGCATCCTCGCCGAGGATGAACCACAGGGCTGAGCAGTCACCAGGGCTGCAAGATCAGCTCATTCCCGTACCCGACTACAGACTGCCGGTTTCATCCACGCGGATGAGGTACTACCAGATCCACGGGGGAGCCGGGCGGTCGACGCCCAACTGGTGCCGACGTTCGCCGCGTTCTGCCGGTGCTCGGGCCGGAGTGCGGCGAGCATGGACGGCATCCCGAACCGTCGGTACCACCGACGCGGCCCGGCCCCTGACCGAATCAGACTGCCCCGGCCCGTGCGAGCACCTCGGCGATCTCGTCGAGGCCCTTCTCCCGGGCGATGCCGAGCGGCGTGTCGCTGCCGACCCTGAGCCCGGACGGATCGGCGATCCGGGCGTTGACGTCGGCCCCGGCGGCGATGAGCGTCTCGATGCTGCCGATCTCGGCCCCCAGCCGCACCGCGTAGTGCAGGGGCGTCGCGCCCGCCGTCGTGCGCGGGTCGGGATCGCCGGCACGATCGAGCATCAGCCGGAGGCCCCCGGCGCTGTCGCCCTTCCCGGCCCTGGCGCCCTTCCCGGCCCTGGCGCCCGCGGCGGCGTGCAGGGCGGACAGGCCTTCGATCCTGTAGACGTCCCGGTACGCGGTGCGTCGCACCGGGTCCGCGCCGGCGTCGAGCAACGCAGCGACGAACTCCGGCGTGTGGACTGCCACCATCAGCGGCGTCAAACCGAGTCCGGTCTCGGCCTCGACGTCCGCGCCGGCGTCGACCAGGCGGCGCATGATCTCCAGCCGCTCGGCAACTTCCGACTCGCGCAACGGGCTGAACCGGCTCTCGGCCACGACGTGCAGCGGCGTCTCGCCGATCGGACTGGCCGCCCGTGGGTCGGCGCCGGCGTCGAGGAGCGCCCGCACCACCTCCACGGAGGGACCGGGCCGGTCGGTGCGGAACGGTCCTTTGGCGGCCATCCAGAGCGGTGTCGCATCGCGCCCGATCCGCTCCCCGCTGAAGTCGGTTGGGTACAGGCCGAGTTCCTTCAGGAGGGTGTCGCCGCCGGTCCGCGCGTCGATGTCGGCGCCCGCGGCCAGCAGCGTCCGCACCGTCTCGGCCGAGCCCGACATCACTGCGAAGTGCAACAGCGTCATCGCCGAGCTGTTACCCTCGGCCGGCCCCAGCGGGGCACCCGCGGCGATCGCGGCGGCCACGGTCCCCAACTCGCCGTGGGCGCAGGCGTTGGCCAGCCGGGCGGAGTCCGGCGGCGCGTAGACGGTCAGCTCGGCCAGCATCCGGGACAACGGCCGCGGACAGTCGAAAGCGTCCGCCTCGTCGGACATGGCGTGGTCGATCCGGTAGACGCAGGGATCGCCGGGCCGCGGATCGTCGAGGTCGACGACCCAGTAGTACTGAGTCGAATCGTTGAACCCGATCACGAAGCACGGCCGGTCCACCCCGAACGGATCGCCCCCGCCGGCCCCCTGCGGGAAGCTCACCTTGTCGCCGTAATCGGCGGTGACCAGCAAAGTACGCGGCGGCCACGTGATCTCCATCAGCGTCTCGATCTCCGGCGGCAGCGGCTTGGGCGCGTCGGTCCAGTGCACTCCCATTTCGATCGTCTCGGGTATGGTCCCGCCGAGCCGCTCGATCTGACGTAAAACCTTGGTGTGCAAACCTTTGCTTGACATCGGGGCAGACGAGCAAACGATCACTCAACCACCGTGCGCCCGCTCACCCTTCCGGCCTTGCGGACCAACCACGCGACCAGATAGCCGACCGCGATCTCCGCACCCGTCACCACAACCCCTTCGCCCAACTGCCTTACGCCATCACGACGGTAGCCGGGAATCGGCGCCCGGACCCGGAAGCGCCCGGCATCCGGGCGGAGTTCCGGCATTCCCGGAATCCGTCATTCCGGCTATCCGGCGCCCCGGCGCTCCGGGAATCCGGCGGGCGCGACAGCGTAGCGAGCGGAGGACCCCGGTCCGTGCCGCGAGGCTCGGCGTCCCAACAGCCCACCGGAAGGGGCGCTTTACCCCGTCCGCTCGAGTTCGCTCCAGTACTCTCGGCGGATGGCTTGGGCGAATCTGGTCGTAGCGGCTGCCGCGATGGTGACCGGGGTGGTGGCGACGTATTTCACCTACGTCACGCTCAGGGGTCAATTTCGGCGCCGTCATGATCCGACGGCGACGGCACCGACGCCGGCACCGGATGACGGCTCCGCCGCACCCTCCGCCCTACCTTCCGCGGCGCCCTCCGCCGTATCTTCCGCCGCCCCCGCCGGACCTGCCACTTCCTACGACGCCTTCATCTCGTACGCCGAAGCCGACGAGCCGGGCGCGGTCCGTTTGGCCACGCAACTGCGCATGCGCGGGATGCGGATCTTCCTGGCCGAGTGGCTCGGTCCCGGGCTGGTGGAAATCCTGGAGAAGGAGCGCGCGTTGCTGGGATCGGCCAATGGCGTGTTGATCTTCAGCAGGGCGACGACGGGTGATTCGCGGATCATGGACGAATACGCCGCGCTGCTCCAGCGGGTGCACTCCGGGGGCCGCCGTTTCATACCGGTGCTGGCCGAGGCGGTGGAACTGCCGCCCTTCGCCCGGATTCGGGTGCCGTTGGATCTGACGTGCGGCGACGCCGAGTACGAGACGCGGATCGACCTGCTGGTCCGTGCTCTTCGTCCGACCGAAACGGAGGCGGGTTCATGAGAGGCGGGTTCATGAGAGGCGGGCTCATGAGGGGTCGGCGGCGGTTACGGGTCCGGTCCCGGACGTGATCATTCCGAGTTCGACCATCCGGAAG